>JBJKTB010000565.1:0-7374 GCA_046703345.1 Ignavibacteriaceae bacterium | reverse complement strand
TTTATAATTAAAAAAATTATTCGGCATTATCAAAACCGTGTGATTTTTGATATCTTAGTCTTATTACTTCAACAAAATGCGGGAAAAAATATGCGTATACAGTTTATCGGCGCCGACAGAACCGTTACCGGTTCTATGCACTACCTAAGCGTTAACGGGGCGAATATTCTCCTCGACTGCGGTCTCTACCAAGGCAAACGTAAAGAAGCCTTCGAATTGAACAGAAGCTTTAATTATTTTAATCCGGATAAAATAGACGCTCTAATATTGTCTCACGCTCATATCGATCATTCAGGCAATATTCCGAATCTTGTTAAGAATGGATTTAAAGGACCTATATACTGTACCCCCGCTACTAAAGATCTTGTTGAAATTATGCTTAAAGACAGCGCCCATATTCAGGAAAGAGATGTTGAGTTCGTTAACAAGAGAAGAAAGAAGCAGGGCAAGAATCCCTTCGAACCTTTATATACTCTGGAAGACACAGAAAATGTTTTCCCGCTCCTCCGAACCGTTAAGTACCATGAGGAGATAAGTATAAACGATAACGTTAAATTAAAATTTTACGATGCAGGGCATATACTTGGATCCGCAATAGTATTTCTAACAATCAGTGAAAACGGAAAAACCTCAAACCTGGTCTTTTCAGGCGATCTCGGAAGAGACGGGCTCCCTATTCTGAAGGACCCCGAAGTGGTGCCTGACGCGGATTATCTTATCTGCGAAAGCACCTACGGCAACAGGTTCCACGATAAAATTGAAGGCACTAAGGAAAAACTTACTGCGGTTCTTAAAAAAGCGGCCGGAAGAAACGGCAAGATTATTATTCCCGCTTTCAGTATAGAGAGGACTCAGGAAATCGTATATTACTTCCACGAAATATTCGAACAGAACCTTGCTCCGAGAATTCCGATATTTGTCGACAGCCCCCTATCAACTAACGCTACGGCTATCTTCCGCAAACATCCCGAATGCTTCGACGAAGAAACACGTGAGTTCCTCGATAAAAACGAAGATCCGTTCGGATTCAATAAACTGACTTATATTACCGACGTCGAGGACTCAAAGGCACTTAACAATAAGCAGGGTCCGCTTATCATCATTTCCGCTTCGGGCATGGCGGAATCCGGACGCATACTTCATCATCTCGCAAACAATATAGAGAATGAAAAAAATATAATTCTTTTTGTCGGATACTGCGCCGAAAATACCCTTGGCAGAAAAATTATTGAGAAGGAATCTCAAGTTAAGATATTCGGCGACGAATATAATGTTAAAGCTGAGGTAATTGTTATGAACTCTCTCAGCGGCCACGCGGATTCTAACGACCTGGTTAAATACTGCTCCAACTTTAACAGAAACCGGATGAAGAATATTTTTCTTGTCCACGGTGATTACGACCAGCAGGAAAAATTTGAGGAGAAACTCCTCAGCTTGAATTTTCGCAGAGTTGTTATTCCCAGCAGGGGGGATGCTTTTGAACTGTAATTTGTCTTATTTTTAAGATATTTTGTCACGTTGTTACAGATGCAAATTCGGATATTTAATAAGCATGGATCATAATTAAATCCGGCTTACTAAATTCTATTATTGTTTCCGCCGTTAAAAATTCTATGAATAAATGAAACGCGGCATAATATATATATTAAGTATTTTTGTCCTATTGCTTTCAAGCTGCGACAGACAGATAAACCTTACTCAGTCGAATAATAACATTCCTCCGGCCGTTCCTACCGGCTTAAAAGTAGTGTACGCGTCCGACGGCGAGGTGGGAATTGTATGGAATGCTAACAGCGACGCCGACCTGCTGGGCTATAATGTCTACAGAAGCACCGACAGCACAAATTTTACTATTCTCGGCTCTACGGGAAATGATTTTTATCTGGACGACTCACTTAAATATAATCAGAAATATTACTACAGAATTACCGCCACAAATATCTGGAATCAGGAAAGCCTGCCTTCCGCCGAAGTTTCAGCTGAACCTTTGAACTATTATCCTCCGGCGGTTCCTCAGGGCCTAAATGCCAATGCACGAAACTGGGAAGGGAAAATTTCCGTCTACCTAAGCTGGCGGGCAAATTTTGAAACAGATATTAAAGGTTACCTCGTTTACAGAAGCACAAAAGAAAATTTTTCGCCCGACAGCAGTAATCTTGTCGGGTTCTCTGCTGGCACCGACTTTTCAGACACAGCAAATTTATCCCTTTATACCAATTATTATTACAAGATAATAGCCGAAGACAACGGCGGTCTTACCAGCATTCCTTCGGCTGAAACAAACGACCTGATCTACGGCATACCGGATGTTATTTTTCCCGAAGACGGCGCGTCTGTCGCCTACTTCAGCAGCTTCTCTATCAAAACTATCGCCGTCCCCGCCGAATATAAAATTATAGTTCAGGAGAACCAGTTCTTCGGAGAGCTGTGGTCTAAAAGTTTTTCTACGCAAGTAGTGAATGACACTGTTAACGTGACTTTCGATCCCTTATACATTAACGCAAATACACCTTACTACTGGCGCATTGCTACTTACTCAAACGGCAATAGCGATCCGAACAGCGTATCGCCGCTTTATAAATTCGAGATAAAACAGTAGATTTATTTTTAACAACAAAGCAATTAGTGTGTTTGTAAATTTGATATGCCGTTTCCCTTCATCAGGTTAAATGTTAAATTGAATTCATAGCAGTTTTAAAATCCCTTTCCGGGGGATTTAATGCGATTCTTACTTTAATGAAGATTTTTTAAACTAACGCTTACGGAAGCAGTGTTTATTGAATAAATCCGGTTTCATACTGATATTGCTAGCATTCTGCCTTGCCAGCGCCGAAGCACAGGTGCAGCTCGACAGCCTTAATCTGATTCAAACTTCGAATCAGCTAAATTTCCTTTCTACTAAATTTGATAAACAGCTTAATACTTATAACCTTTTTTCCCAGTTGAATTTTTATTCCGCCTTCGGGAAGATAAATCTCAGACTTAATGAGAATTATAATTCCACCTACATAAAATCCAGTGATAGAAGCAGCCGCGATGAGCATTTCTTCAGTTTCGCCGGCGGCTACGATTTGAATAAGTATGTCGATCTCGGGATCTCGGCAGATAACAATATATTTTCGGACAGCAGAAGGATCGAGATCAATCAGGCCTCTCTTACTGACGCTTCAGTCTTCGCCCGTATTAGTCCGTTTACGTATCTTACAGTCGCTCCTTTTACCGGCTACGAGAACAACCGGCAGGTCGGCGAAAGTGATTACGGTATGGTCTACGGCGCCGAAGGCTACCTTAACGATTTGGAATTATCCGACTTTATTTTGGATTCGCAGCTTAAATTTAAAAACGAGGATATCTCTCCGCGTAAAAACGCGCTTAGGTATTTTAATGTCCTTATGCTTAATAACTTTGCCGGCGACTTCTCTAATTCGATTAATTTCCAGTACCTTCAGAACAGAAAAGATTTTTATTACGCTGCCGACTCAGTTACCTCCCGGCAGTTCGACGTTGTTAATAATATCCAGAGCAGAATAGAAACCAACAACGTGCTTCAGGACAGGCTTAACTACGCGAACTTTTTAAGCTTGTTCAATCTTAACCTTCTTGGAAGAGTCTCCTGGCGGACGATAGACCGTAACACCAGATACCGACCCGTTGATGTCCCTTCCGCTGCTATCTTCGACACAAAGATTAACGAACTTAAGGTAGAGTTTGAATCCATGGCGGATTATAGGTCCGACTCCTTCGACGGCCAGCTTAAGCTTAATTACTCCGAACGCGACGAAAAACATATAGCCAAAGATTTCCCGGGCGCTAACAGAATTCTCTTTCAGGAGCAGTCTGACGAAGAAAGTACTAAGAATAATACCGCTATTAGGGCCACTCTGGCCTTTACCGGCCTTTGGAAACTTTCCGGTGACGATAATATTTATATAAGCGCCTATCAGAATAAACTCCGCTACGATACGCCCAGCCCGCTTAATTATGACGACCGCGATGAGCTCCTTTCAATTGTCAGACTGCGCTACGAGCATAAGCTTACGCCTTACTTTACCGCTTTTATAAACACCGAAGGAACATATAATCATATTGTCTATATCTACTCTGAAAACAGCTCCAACAATAACGTCAATAGAATTATTAAACTTTCCTCCGGCGGCACTTACTACGGCCGGCGTTTGTCTTCTACAAATATCTTCGAAGTTTCGGCTAACTACACAGTTTATGATTTTGAAGATATAAGCACCAGTTATAGAAGTTATTCCTTCAGACAATTTACTGCGATCGATTCATCAAGACTATATTTAACCGGGGGGCTCGATTTCGTTCATTACGGCTATATAAAACTGTCGGAGCAGGGAGACCTTAAATGGGCTTCATTCTCTACTCATCCTACAAGGTATCTTCAGGAAATATATTCCGAACCTAAATTTACGGTACACATACAAGATATCTCGCTTTCTGCCGGTATCAGGTTTTATTCGCTTTCTACTTTTAACTATAACGGCCCTTCTAAAGAGCTTGACTCAAAATATCTAAGTTTAGGCCCGATTACCGAGATTTTACTGTTCAGGGGTGATGTCCTTAACTTTAATTTGATCGGCTGGTATGAATTTGTTCATATTAATAGCGATATTAGCAAACAGCAGGCTAATTTAACTATGCAGATGACCTGGAAATTTTAAAATTGAACAATTAATTTTTTTTATTATTTTGCCGAATAAAATTTGGGAATATTTTGGCTGAAGACAAATTTTACCTGGAAATCGACAGCGATCCGAATAACCTGATCATTGTTGAAGAGTTTGTAAACTACTTCGCTATTGAACTTAAAGTGGATCCCGAGAAAATACCTGGAATTCTGCTTTCAGTTACTGAAGCTACAACCAACGCCATTATTCATGCCAACAAATGCGACACAGGTAAAAAGGTTCGGATAAACGTGCACGTGGAAAACGGCAGACTCTTTATAAGCATTAAAGATGAAGGTAAAGGCTTTAACCCATCCGATGTACCCGACCCCACTGCTCCGGAAAATCTTCTGAAAGATTCCGGCCGCGGTTTGTATCTTATGAAATTCTATATGGACGAATTAAAATACAATATTACTCCCGAAGGCACCGAAACTCTTCTCGTAATGAAATTATAATATTTTTTTACAATACCGTATAACACTATATCATGCACTCATGCCTCCATGCACTCATGCCTCCATGCACTCATGCCTCCATGCACTCATGCCTCCATGCATTCATGCCTCCGTACATTCATGCCTCCGTACATCCTTCCCCTTCCGTTCTTTGCTTCCCGTTACATCTGCAAAAATTTTTACCCTCAATAATTGTTATTGCTTTGCAAATGGTTTCATTCGTATTTATTTTTAAAACAGTGTCGATAATAAATTTACGGGGAGCCTTAAATTTATTACCATTCAAGAAAATTTTTATTAGGAGAAAAAATATGGCCAGAAAAAAAATCTCACTTATTGGCGGCGGTCAGATCGGCGGCGTATTGGCCCAGCTGATCGCTTTGAGACAGCTCGGCGACGTTGTTTTATTCGATATCGTCGAAGATATGCCGCAAGGCAAAACACTTGATATAGCCGAAGCTGCTAGAGTTGACGGCTTTGATGTTAATGTGTCCGGGACTAATACTTATAAAGATATTGCGGGTTCCGATCTGGTTATTATTACTGCCGGCCTCCCTAGAAAACCCGGCATGAGCAGAGACGACCTTCTAACAACTAACGCTAAAATAATGAAATCTGTTGCAGAAGGTGTCAGAGATAACGCCCCTAACGCTACAGTCATCATTATTTCTAATCCGCTAGATGCGATGGTTACTTTATTTAAAAAGGTCAGCGGCTTCCCCGCTAACAGAGTTATGGGACAGGCAGGCGTACTCGATTCTTCCAGGTTCTCCACGTTCATCGCGTGGGAGCTCGGAGTTTCTGTAAAAGACGTAAACGCTATGGTACTCGGCGGTCACGGCGATACAATGGTTCCGCTGGTAAGATACGCAAACGTTAACGGTCTGCCCGTTATGGAAATGCTGGAGAGAAAATATAATGATAAAGCCAAAGCCGCTGAAGTTATGAAAGCAATGGTCGAAAGAACCAAAATGGCCGGCGGCGAAGTCGTTAAATTACTGAAAACCGGCTCAGCTTTCTATTCGCCCGCTTCCTCAGCTATTGCTATGGCGGAGTCGATCATTTTGGACGAAAAGAGACTCCTACCGACCTGCGCTTATCTCGACGGCGAGTTCGGCGTAAAAGGATATTACGTCGGAGTGCCTGCCGTGCTCGGCGCAAACGGAGTGGAAAAAGTAGTTGAGCTTTCTCTGGACAGCGAGGAACAGGCTCTGTTCGACAACTCGGTTAACGCTGTTAAAAAGCTTGTGGAAGATATGGGCAGACTGGGATTGTAATTCATCCTTAGCCGATATACTAATATCTGAAATGCTTATTAATATGACATTATCCCAAGGGGTTTGATTTATCAAACCCCTTTTTGTTATACGGGCATGCCGTTATTTAAAAGCGCTTTGTTCAATCAATCAAGAAAAACTTAAATAATTATGGCCTTGCTTCCGGATTTCATTTTGCCAACCGGCAGCCGTAAAACAAAAAAGCCGCTTCATATAATGAAGCGGCTTCTTCTAAAATAAATTTTTGGTTAAGGACAGTATCTCTTAGTCGGTAACTACGCTGATATACTTTCTGTCGCCTCTCTTGGTCTCGAATTTAACTACTCCGTCGGCAACAGCAAATAATGTATCGTCTCCGCCCTTCTGAACGTTAAGTCCTGGATGGAATTTTGTCCCTCTCTGCCTTACGAGAATATTACCGGCAATAACCTTTTCGCCTCCGAATCTCTTTACTCCCAGCCTCTGCGCATTACTGTCTCTGCCGTTTCTCGATGAGCCTTGACCTTTTTTATGAGCCATTTCAAATTCTCCTATTTTTATCCGATCTTCGTAATTTCTATTCTCGTTAAATCCTGTCTGTGACCGTTTTTCTTCTTGTATCCGGTCCTTCTTTTCTTCTTGAATACCAGAACTTTATCGTCCTGTACATGCTCAAGAACTTTAGCCTTTACTTTCATGCCTTCAACATACGGGCTGCCGACTTTAGTCCCGTTCTCATCCTCAACAAGAAGAACGTTCTTAAAAGTTACGCTCTTGTTCGGCTCTTCCGGGAGTCTCGGCACATAATATTTTGTATTTTCCGATACTTTGAATTGCTGACCTAATATATCGACAACCGCGATCATAGTTACCTCATATTCTAAAATTTAGACAATAAAGTTAACAAATTGATAAACTCAAGTCAATTCCGCGCCGAAAAATTTTGATTATGAAATTTGCCCGGCCCTAATT
>JBJKTB010000564.1:0-4519 GCA_046703345.1 Ignavibacteriaceae bacterium | reverse complement strand
CATCGGCCCAGATAGCCTGGGGAGATCCGTCATCAATCCCGGTTAAGTTCATGTACAACTATACCCTTCAGCCGGGAGATTCCGGAGTTGGTGTGAACGGAACAATGAATAACTGGACTAACGGCATATTCCCGATGAAACAGGTTTCTCCCGGTTTGTGGACTACTTCTCTGGATCTGCTTCCTTTGGGATACGAATACAAATTTGTGACTTATACTGATACAGTCGGCCAGAGCCACATCATTCAATATAATACCGATCCGCTTAATCCCAAATATACCGGTCCGTTTAAGAACTCTATCATTACTGTTAAAAGCCCGATGATCTATTATTTCCTACCTCTCGACGGATCATCCATTGCGGATGCGAAGACGGCAATTACCGCGAACGTAAGCTGGTCGTACAGCGATAAGATTGATTTAAGCAGGATGAAATTTGTACTCGACGGTACAGTTATACCAAATTCTCAGTCTTATTTCGATTCTACCACCAGAGTATTTACATACAAGCCGTTAAATCCCTTAACAGCCGCTCAGCACAGCGCAACATTAACCGTATTCAATACAAAAGGAGATTCAGCAATCCTTGGTACATCTTTTAAGGTTTTGGGCGGAGGAATTTATCAAGCGCCATATACGTTTTATTTTGATTCGAGGAGTCCCAATTTTCAGTTCCTCGGTTCGATCAACAGTGTAGTTATAAAATCTCCTTTCAATTATGAAGGCGCGGATAAGATGGTTGAAGACACGAGCACAGGTATTTATTCATTTACACAAACATTAAACTTCGATCAGCCGTATGAGTACACCTACATAATTAACGGCGGTTTATACATAAATGATCCTGATAATCCGGTTCTGTCTTCAAATCATAGAACCGAAGTAACCATTTCATTAAATAATAATCCTCACTTCGGCAGTTTTAATATACCTTCAGGAAGTATTTACGATACGACAGTAACTAATTTAAATCTTGAAAATTATTTTTATCCGAACGATAAAGGAGATATTCTGGATGTTAACTCGGTTAAAGCTTTATTTGACGGTTCGCCGGTTACGATATCAAAAATTTACGGCACCAGCACCATAAAAATAGATATAACATTGCAAGGCCTAACAAGGGGAAGGCATGAAATTACGCTATCGGGAAAAGATATTTACGGGCATTACGCAAAGCCGGTTAATTATGCCTTCGGTATTTATCCCAGGAACTCCGGATTTCACTATGTCGATCCCGGCAGCGACGACAAGGGGCCGGGAACCTATACTTATCCGAGCGGAATAGACACCGGCGCGGTTGATATAAAAGATTTTTCAATCAACGCTTCTTCCGGCCTAGATTCGCTTACCTTCACAATTACAATGGGAAAGATTACAGCTTTTTCAAGGCTCGGATTCAGCATTGTAAACAGTGTTGACGATAAATATGTTGCTGCTCCGCAGAACGTAAATATTGAAATACCCGAGTGGAATAATCGCGGCATATTTCTAACTTTAGCTCAACCGAATACTTCTTCATACGATTCAACTTCGGAAGACGTGCTGTATATTTCAAGAGATCCGCAGCAGACTTCATTTAGAATTCGTCTTGATTCCGCGGCGCTGTCTTCAAATCAATTTAAGTTTGCTCTACCGCTGTCGGTTCTTCAGTCTATAATGGGCACATATAAAAACGCATGGTATTACGGAGCTTATTCATATTTAAAAGGGCCGGGCGGAGTATATAAGCCTCAGCAGAGTCAGGCGGGTGACGGCTATCCGTCGAATCCCGCTGTATTTGATGCCGCGTTCTTCAGAGATCAGTCGGTACAGGAAAGGCTTTTATCGGATTACAGCTCCGCTTCTCAGGTGGGAGGCCCTCAGATCGCGCGTATAGGAAGCAACGGAAGAGGTTACTCTGCGATTACACCTGATCAAATTGATCCGTTGCTCGGCAGCGCACCCGAAGTGACGCTTTACGCCGGAGGCGGCGATTTGTTCAGAGACACGGTTACTGTTTACGGCTACGCCGATTTTAATCCCGGAACGTCAGTAACACTGCACGTAGGTAATACTTCTTACACAGCTTTAACGGATGCGAATAAAGATTTTTCTGTCTTTATTAATTTAAAAGAAGGGGCAAACAATATTTACGCCGAAGTGCCTTTAAGCAATAACAGATTCAGCAGAAGCCGAACGATTATATACAATCTTTTCATATTTCATAATCCGGTTGTTAAGATAAATACTTCGGTAAATCAAAATTCGGTTGTAATGGACGCCGACAGTACAGCAGATCCCGACAATACAAGTTTAAAGTTCAGCTGGGTGCAGGACGCAGCGAATCCCTCGCAGGTTGTCCTTTCCGGAAACGCAACTTCTAAAATTTCGTTTACGCTTCCGTCTGATAAGAAAGGAGAATACTATTTCACGGCTTATGCGGTAAACGCGAACCAGGATACAGGCTGGGCGAGAGCTGTTGTACTTGTTACCGATACCGGCGTTGTATCTCCGGATCTTTCAAAATGGCATCCGGCATGGGTAGACAGCGCGGTGGTTTACTGTGTTTTTGTCAGAACGTTTGATCCTTCAGGTACGCTTAAGGCGGTAACGCAGAAGATGCAGCAGCTTAAAGATCTGGGGATAAACTGTATATGGCTTCTGCCTATTTATCCCAGCACCGGAAATCTAGGGCCTGACAATCCCGGTTACGCTATTACCGATTATTACGGAATTCTGTCTAACTATGGTACAAAAGCCGACTTTAGATCGTTAGTCCAAACCGCCCATCAGTACGGCATAAAAGTAATTCTCGACCATGTACTTAATCATACTTCCGATCTTCATCCTTTTCTGATAGACGCCAATAAGTACAAATCGAAATCTCCTTATTACAATTTTTATACCTGGGATCAGAACGATAATTTCAGATACCTGTTTACTTGGGTGGATCTGCCGTCTGTAAATTATGAGTCGGCTAATACCCGTGAATATATGTGGAGGATGGCAAGATACTGGATGCAGAACTTTAATATCGACGGATACCGCTGCGACGTTGCATGGGGAATTAACAGTCTAAGAGCTCACGGACCAATGTTTTGGCAGGAATGGCGCAGAGAGCTGAAGCAGATGAAGCCCGACATCTTTACCCTTGGCGAAGCCGACGCCGACTCTTTGCAGTATTTCGACGGGAAATTCGACGCGGCATACGATTATTCATGGTTCAGCGTGCTTAAAGGAATTTTTCAGGGCTCGAATACCGTAACTCAGCTCGATTCGGTTATTCATATGTACATGAGTTCGTCTTACCCTAAATTTGCCAGGCAGTTCCGTTATTTAGAAAATCAGGATGAGGAAAGATTTATAACTCAATTCGGTGTATCGGATACAAGGGCGGCTGCCGAGATGCTTTTAACTTCCCCGGGCGTTCCGGAACTGTACGCGGGTCAGGAAGTAGGCGAGACCAGTTTTAGAGGCAATATTAATTGGGGCGATCCTTCGGGACTGGATTCCTTCTACACTAATTTAATTCATATAAGATTGAACAATCCCGCTCTTACTTCCGGTGATTTTACCCGTCTAAGCAACAATTCAAATAAGGTATATTCTTTTCTGCGAACGTACGGCAAAAACGACGTTATAGTTAATATCAATTTCGGCAGCAGTCCGGCCGTAACAAATATCTCCGTACCTCTCGGAAAATTAAGCTTCGATTCCACTTCCACTTTTTATTTGAACGATGAGCTTAACAAAACTTCTTACGTAATAAACGGTACCGATTTGAGGAATTACCAGATTAACCTTCCGGCAACAAGCGCACAGATCCTCGTACTCTCAAATGAAAAGTTAACATCTGTAGATAATAATACCGCCGCAATTCCTGAAGCATACAATCTGGATCAGAACTATCCTAATCCTTTCAATCGTTCAACAAATATACGCTACTCGCTGCCGTTTGCCAGTCATGTAAAGATAGTGGTTTATAACATTCTGGGGCAGGTAGTAAGTACACTTATGGACAGGGTACAGACATCGGGAGTTCATAATATAGCCTGGAACGCCGCCAATTATGCATCGGGAGTTTATATATACAGAATCGAAGCAAGCTCAGTCTCCGGAAATAACTCGTTCCGTTCGGTTAAAAAGATGATACTTCTGAAGTAATGCTTATTCATGCCGAAATATCGAAGATTTAATCATGAATTTTCGATATTTCGGTTCTCTCTGTGCCTCCTGACAAATTTTACCGAGTGTGTTGTATTGTATTGCTTTATAGCGGAGATTGCCTTATATTTCAAGCCAATAAAATATTAAATCCTAAAAAAGTAAGGTATTAAATGCTGGATGACTTAGATATTAAAATCCTTAACATTCTCCAGAAAAACGGGAGAACTAAGAGGAATGAGATCGCCGAGACAATCGGTTTGTCTATACCTTCCGTAAGTGAAAGACTTCACAAACTGGAAGAGAAGAACATTATTGAAGGATACTTCGCAAAAGTAAATAAAAAAGCTTTCGGCTACGATATAATGGCTTACATC
>JBJKTB010000563.1:0-7396 GCA_046703345.1 Ignavibacteriaceae bacterium | reverse complement strand
GTCTTTTATCCTGTCTAGCTATTAAGCTTTTCCTTGCCATTAATTCTCCTATTTACGCTTGTTTAACTTCTTTTTTTCTGAAAGGGAAACCGAATCCCTGCAGCAGCTCGTAAGCTTCGTTGTCGGTCTCCGCCGTCGTTACGAACGTTATGTCCATACCGAGTATTCTGGAAATCTTGTCCACGTTAATTTCCGGGAAGATTATCTGCTCCTTTATACCTAAAGTATAATTGCCTCTTCCGTCAAACGACTTGTCGGATAAGCCCCTGAAGTCCCTTACTCTCGGAAGAGCTATGTTAACAAGTCTGTCGAGAAATTCGAACATGCGCTCTCTTCTTAATGTTACCATGGCGCCTATGTTCAAACCTTCCCTTAATTTGAAATTGGAGATAGCTTTTTTAGCCTTGCGGATGCTGGCCTTCTGACCGGTTATGGTCTCAAGCTCTTTTACCGCTTCTTCCAGAATTTTCTGGTCCGCAACAGCCGCGCCTACTCCCATATTCACAACAATTTTGTGCAGTTTAGGTACCTGCATAGTACTTTTATACTGAAACTTTTTCATAAGGTCGGGCACTACATCCGATTTGTATACATCGGCAAGCCTAGCCTTAATTTTAATTTCTTTTTCGGGAGCAGCCTTTGCCGTTTCTTTCTTGGCGCCCTTTGACTGTTTTTCGCTGCTTTCTTTTTTTGTCTTCTTGTCTGCCATTATTCAATTAAACCTTAGGAATAATAAGTTATTGTTAAACCATTTCTCCGCTGGCCCTGCCTATGCGGGCTCTCTTCTTCTTTCCTGTCTTTTCGTCCAGTATTATCTGAGATCCTAATCTAGTAGGCTCGTTTGTCTTCGGATCGAGAAGCATTACGTTTGAAGCGTCTATCGGAGATTCCTTCTCTATAATTCCGCCCTGGGGATTATTCTGGCTCGGCTTTGTGTGCCGTTTTCTCAGGTTAATCCCTTCAACAATAATTCTCGATTTCTTTGTGAATACTTTTAAGATCTTGCCGGTCTTGCCTTTGTCGTTTCCGGCTATGACCATAACATTATCGTTTTTACGTAGTTTCATTTAATTCCCGACTCTTTATAAAACTTCTGGTGCTAAGGATACTATTTTCATGAACTGTTTTTCTCTTAATTCCCTGGCAACCGGCCCGAAAATACGGGTGCCCTTGGGCTCGTTCTGCGCGTTGATAAGTACTGCCGCGTTCTCGTCGAATCTTATGTAAGAACCGTCTTTCCTTCTTACTTCCTTCTTTGTTCTTACTATAACCGCTCTAGATACTTCGCCCTTCTTTACCGTTCCGTTGGGGATGGCCGTTTTTACAGCCACTACTATCAGATCCCCTACGCTGGCGTATTTTCTGCCGCTTCCGCCAAGTACGCGAATGCATCTGACTTTTTTAGCGCCGGAGTTATCGGCGACTACTAAGTTAGTTTCTTCCTGAATCATTTTTAAAAACTCCTTGCTTTACTACTTGGCTCTTTCTACGATTTCTACTAAACGCCACCTCTTCTTGCTGCTTAACGGGCGTGTCTCCATTATCTTTACTCTGTCGCCTATTCCGCACTCGTTCTTCTCGTCGTGCGCCATAAGCTTGGTAGTCTTCTTGAAATATTTTTTGTATATGGGATGAGAGACTCTTCTCTCAATAGCGACGGTAATTGTCTTCTCCATCTTATTGCTGGTAACGATACCTATTCTGGTTTTTCTTAACGCGCGCTGTTCCATAATTAAGCATTATCTCCTTCTTTTTTAGCCGTTTTTTCAGCGGCTTTTTTCGCAAGCTGTCTTTCCTTTAATTCTGTTCTCAGTCTTGCTATATCCTTCTTTACTAATTTTAACTTAGAAGTATTAGTAAGCTGCTTAAGCTGGTGCGCAAAACGCAGATCGATAAGGTTCTTTACTTCTTCCTCGATCTGTTTTACCAATTCTTCGTCTTTCAATTCTCTTATTTCATGAATTTTCATTTATCACACCTTAAGTATTATTCAAAATCAGGTCTTGAGACAACTTTAGTCTTTATCGGCAGCTTGTATGCGCATGTCTTCAAAGCCTCGTGCGCAAGTTCCTTAGATACTCCCGATACCTCAAAAAGTACTCTGCCCGGCTTTACTACGGCAACCCAGAACTCAGGCGCGCCTTTTCCTTTTCCCATTCTGGTCTCAAGCGGCTTCTTAGAAACCGGTTTGTCGGGAAATATCCTTATCCATACTTTTCCGTCTCTCTTCATCTTTCTCGACAGCGCCACGCGGCATGCCTCTATCTGACGGCTCGTAATCCAGTGCGGCTCCAGAGCCTTCAGGCCGAAATCGCCGAACGACACCGCGCTTCCGCGGTATGCTTTACCGGCCATTCTTCCGCGCTGAGATTTTCTGAACTTAACTCTTTTTGGCATTAACATGATTAAAAACTCCCAAGTATTTTATTCGGTAACTCTTTTTCCTAAAATTTCACCGCGGCAGATCCATACCTTAATACCGATCGAACCGTAAATCGTCTCAGCTCTTCCGAGAGCGTAGTCTATATCGGCCCTTATTGTGTGCAGCGGAATTCTTCCTTCTTTATACTGCTCGGTACGCGCCATTTCCGCGCCGCCCAATCTTCCTGAACACATTATCCTAATCCCTTCGGCTCCCATCCTCATTGCCGCGGTTATCGCCATCTTCATCGCTCTTCTGAAAGAGACTCTTCCGGCAAGCTGGCTTGCTATGTTCTCAGCTACCAGATACGCGTCGAGCTCAGGTCTCTTTATCTCCGATATCTGTACCTTAACCTCTTTATCGGTTACCTGTTTCAACTCCTGCTCAAGCTGGGTTATTTCCTTACCGCTCTTTCCTATAACTACTCCGGGCCTTGAGGTATGAATAGTAAGTATCACGTTCTTCGATGTCCTGTCGATTACAATCCTTGAGATACCTGCCTTCTTTAAACGGTTCCTTACGTAGTCTCTTAAGTGCTCGTCTTCTTTTAATTTTGCAGAGTAACTCTTGTTTTCATACCAATTAGAGTCCCATCCTCTTATAATTCCGACTCTTAAACCGATTGGGTTAGTTTTCTGTCCCAAAAAAATATCCTCCTAAAGTTTTATGCCTTTTTAGCTACCACTATTGTTAAATGACACGACCTCTTTCTTATCCTGTAAGCCCGTCCCATCGGAGCAGGAGAAATTCTCTTAAGCGTCGGGCCCTGGTCTACAAAGGCTTCTTTAACAAAAAGTTCTTCGGGCTCGATTCTTTGGGCATCGTCCTGATTCAATAAATTTGCTACGGCCGATCTTAAAACTTTCTCGGCATCCTTCGACGCGTGCTTGGGAGAAAAGTGCAATATCTCCAATGCCTTGTCTACTGAAACTCCTCTTATCAAATCAATTATTAAGCGCATCTTGCGAGGCGATGAACCGATGTATCTGTGTACTGCTCTTGCTTCCATTTTTTCCTAATATCCTTTAATTAGAATTACTTTGTTTTAGAGGCTTTCTCTGCTTTGGTTCCAGGATGCCCTCTAAAAATTCTTGTAGGAGCAAACTCTCCGAGTTTGTGGCCTACCATATTTTCAGTTACGTATACCGGTATCATCTTGTTTCCGTTGTGAACCGCTATCGTATGGCCTACAAAATCAGGTGTAATTGTAGAAGCTCTCGACCAGGTCTTGATTATTTTTTTCTGATTAGTGCTGTTAAGCTGGTTAATCTTATCAGATAAATTATGATCAACAAATGGCCCTTTTTTGACCGATCTTGGCATATTTACTCTCTACTTATTCCGTCTTTTAATAATGAATTTATTTGATTCTTTCTTGTGCTTTCTTGTCTTAAGTCCCTTGGCTTTCTGGCCCCAGGGCGATACCGGGTGGCCGCCGCCTGAAGTCTTTCCTTCGCCGCCGCCCATCGGGTGATCTACCGGGTTCATTGCCACGCCTCTCACATGAGGTCTTTTGCCTTTCCAGCGGGTTCTTCCGGCTTTACCCAGACTAATGTTCTCCTGCTCTGCGTTTCCGACAACTCCGTAGGTGGCCATGCATTCAAGTCTTATCATTCTTACTTCGCCGGAAGGCATTTTAAGCTGCGCGAATTCGCCTTCCTTAGCCATAAGCTGAATCGATGCTCCAGCGCTGCGCCCGAGCTGCCCGCCTTTTCCGGCTTTAATTTCAACGTTGTGAACAAAGCTTCCTAAAGGCATTTCGCGAAGCGGAAGTGAATTGCCTACAAGAATATCGCTGCCGGAACCGGACTGCACGGTGTCGCCGACTTTCAATCCGTTCGGCGCTAAAATATATCTCTTCTCGCCGTCGGCGTAATGAAGAAGAGCAATTCTTGAGGTTCTGTTCGGATCGTATTCGATTGAAAATACCTTTGCCGGGATTCCCTTCTTGTCGCGTTTGAAATCGATAATTCTGTATCTTCTTTTATGGCCGCCGCCTATGTGACGGGCGGTTACTCTTCCGTGGTTGTTTCTGCCGCCGGATTTCTTAAGAGCTACTGTTAGCGATTTCTCCGGTGTTGTCTTGGTTACTTCGTCAAAGGAAGAAACCGACCTGAATCTGGTTCCCGGAGTATTTGGTTTTAATTTGTTAATTGCCATTGAATCGTCCTGCTTTCACTGTCTATACTTGTTCGAAGATTTCTATTGTTTCACCCTGCTTAAGAGTAATAATCGCCTTCTTGAATTTCGATGTCTTTCCGACGAAACGCCCGCTCTTCCTGAACTGGGTCTTCATCTTTCCGGGGTGATTTATAGTTCTGACGCTCACTACGTGAACATCGAACTTTTTTTCTATGGCCTTTGCAATTTCTATCTTATTCGCATTCGGATTTACTAGAAATCCGTACTTGCCTTTGTCGGCGGATAAGTTCGTCATTTTTTCCGTTATCAACGGGCTGATTAAAACTTCATGCATCTCAGTTCACCGCCTCTTCCTTGTTCCTAAATGAATTGCTTATCGTCTCAACCGCGCTCTTCTGAAGAATAAGCACCTGGTTGTTCAATATGTCGTAAGTAGAAGCTTTGCCTGCTTCAAGTATGTTTACTTTTGGAATATTTCTTCCAGACTTGAAAACAGTTTCCTGTTTGTCGCCTGTAAGAAGAAGGACTTTCTTTCCCGAAACTTTAAGAGCACTGAGGAAAGAGATGAACTCCTTGGTTTTCGGTGTTTCAAAATTAAAGTCTTCAACCACAATAAGCTGCTCGTCTTTTACCTTATGGCTGAGGGCTGACTTCCTAGCGAGCTTTCTTAACTTTTTAGGGAGATCCTGCCTGTAGTCTCTCGGACGCGGTCCGAATATAGTACCGCCTCCTACCCACAGCGGCGATCTTGATGTACCGGCTCTGGAACCGCCTCTGCCTTTCTGCTTCCACGGCTTTTTGCCGCCGCCTTTAACTTCGCCTCTTTCCTTTGCTTTGTGCGTGCCCTGTCTTTGATTGGCAAGGTAAGCTTTTACTGAAAGGTAAATGGCGTGGTCGTTCGGTTCTATCCCGAATATATCATCCGCTAATTCTAATTTTTCTCCGGATGAACTGCCGTCTATTTTTAATACGTCTAATGTCATTTTTATACCAAATTACTTCTTTATCAATTCAACATAAGAGTTAATAGATCCGGGAACCGCACCTTTAACCAGAATTAAATTCTCTTCAAGAATTACTTTTACTACTTTAAGGTTCGATACCGTTACGTTTTCGTAGCCTTTTCTGCCGGCCATCCTCTGGCCCTTGAATACTCTTGAAGGATAAGAGCTGGCTCCAATTGAACCGGGAGCTCTAAGTCTGTCGCTCTGTCCGTGAGTGGTTCCGCCTACACCGCCGAATCCGTGTCTCTTCATAACGCCCTGAAATCCTTTGCCGATGCTCTTTCCTTTAACTTTAATCTTTTCGCCTTCTTTGAATAAATCGGCCTTAATCTCGTCGCCTATCTTGTACTCAGCGCCAGGAAAAGAAAACTCTTTCAACACGGCGGCAGGAGTCAGATTGTTCTTCTTGTATTGCCCTGCAACCGGCTTGCTTACGTTTTTCTCTTTTTTGTCACCGAAACCCAATTGCAGCGCTTCGTAACCGTCTTTGTCTTTTGTTCTGACGGAAACTACTTTGCACGGGCCTGCCTGTATTACGGTAACGGGAATCTGCTCTCCGTCCGCGCCGAAAATACTGGACATACCTATTTTCTTACCGATGATACCAGTCATCTTAACTCCCAAATTCATTAAAGCTTAATCTCAATATCTACACCCGCCGGGATATCCAATTTGCTGAGGGAATCGACGGTCTTGTTGTTTGAATTATGAATATCAATGATTCTCTTATGCGCTCTGGTTTCGAACTGCTCTCTCGATTTTTTATCCACGTGCGGAGATCTCAATACCGTATAAACCGTTCTCCTCGTAGGAAGAGGAATCGGCCCCGATACTACCGCGCCGGTGCTTCTTACCGTCTTAATAATTTTTTCGGTAGACTTGTCAATCAAAATATGATCGTACGATTTCAGCTTTATTCTAATCTTTTGACCAGGCACTTAAAATACTCCTTATAATAATTACACAGAAAAAGGGAGTCTTAACTCCCTTTCCCTGAGGTCTGAATTTAATTACTCGATGATCTTTGTTACTACGCCGGCGCCTACCGTACTTCCGCCTTCGCGGATAGCGAAACGGAGTCCTTCTTCCATAGCGATCTCGGCTATAAGTTCAACTTTAAGATTTACGTTGTCGCCGGGCATAACCATTTCTGTGCCCTCTGGAAGAGTAGCAACTCCGGTAACGTCGGTAGTTCTAAAATAGAACTGCGGTCTGTATCCGTTGAAGAACGGAGTATGACGGCCGCCTTCTTCCTTCGACAATACGTAAACAGAACCTTCAAATTTTTTGTGAGGAGTAATGGATCCGGTCTTCGCCAAAACCATTCCTCTTTCGATTTCTTTTTTGTCAACGCCTCTTAAAAGAAGTCCCGCGTTGTCTCCGGCCATAGCTGAATCAAGTTCTTTTCTGAACATTTCGATACCGGTAACAACTGTTTTCTTGTGAACGCCCAAACCGATGAGCTCAACTTCTTCCTGAATCTTAACCTGTCCTCTTTCTACTCTGCCGGTAGCAACTGTACCGCGGCCGGTGATGGAGAAAACATCTTCAACAGGCATAAGGAACGGCTTGTCTGTATCTCTTTCAGGTATCGGGATGTAGCTGTCAACTGCGTCCATAAGCTCCCAGATGCAGGTTAATCTTTCGTCATCAACCGCTGCGTCCGAAGAAGCTGCTTCAAGAGCTCTTAAAGCGGAACCCTTAACAATCGGTATCTCGTCGCCAGGGAATTCGTAAGAGTTCAGAAGGTCTCTTAACTCAACTTCAACGAGCTCGATAAGTTCGGGATCGTCAACCATATCAACTTTGTTCATAAATACAACGATTC
>JBJKTB010000562.1:0-16082 GCA_046703345.1 Ignavibacteriaceae bacterium | reverse complement strand
CCATTATTGATGATGAAGAATGTCGAAGCTCAGAATATCCCTTATATATGGGGCTCCAGATTACTGATGTTTATCCTTCTGCTCGGTTTACTTTTCATGGTAAAAGTAGCGTGGAAGAAAAGAGAGGCTTAAAGTTATTACTTGTCTTTAAAGATATAATGAATTTTAAGATTTTATTATTAACTTTAACCGTTTAGATAAAATATTGTTTTGACTTTGATTTATAACCCTTCCTGAGCCTAATCGTTCGGGAAGGGTTTTCGATTGTTTGCGGTGAGCATGCGAAGTTCAAAAAATCGGGGGAGTCTGTTGTTTAGGAAACCGGATTTTAAATTTAAAACGTAAGTATTTTATTGCAAAATAAGCTCCCGCTAAAGGAGTCTTTCTTTTATAACCTAATTTTGTAAATGGATAACGGAAATAAATTTTCATCTTTTAAAGAGATAATGCAGGCAATGGGACTTGTATTCGGCGATATCGGCACGAGTCCCATTTACACACTAACTGTAATTTTTACGCTGACCGCGCCCACTCCCGAGAATTTAATGGGTGTATTATCGCTTGTATTCTGGTCGCTTATAATTCTTGTAAGTATTGAATACGCATGGCTGGCTATGAGTCTTAGTATAAAGGGCGAAGGCGGAATAATAGTACTTAAAGAGATACTTGCAAGCAGCGTTAAAACAGGCCGCAGGGCCGCGTTTGCCACATTCCTCGGATTCGTCGGCGTTTCGCTTCTTATGGGAGACGGAGTAATTACTCCAGCTATAAGTATTCTCTCGGCAGTAGAAGGATTGGAACTGATTCCCGGCATAGGTCATATCAGTATTACAACCATAATTATTGTTACATGCATCATCACAATAATCCTTTTCGCGTTCCAGTATCACGGCACTGATAAAGTATCATCTTCTTTCGGGCCAATAATGATAATCTGGTTTTCGGCGCTTCTGCTTTCGGGACTTTATTTTATTTTCCAGGGACCAAGCGTACTTGCGGCTGTAAGTCCGCTTTACGCAATAGAGTTTATGCTGCACAACGGCCTTACAGGTTTTTTCGTTCTTAGCGAAGTTATACTCTGCGCCACCGGAGGCGAGGCGCTTTATGCCGACATGGGACATCTCGGCAGCAAACCAATAAGACATGCGTGGTATTTTGTTTTCTTTGCGCTGGTAATCAATTATTTCGGACAGGGCGCCTTTATGATTACCCATCACGTAAAAGATGCGGTACTCTTCGCTATGGTACGCTCTATTTCGCACTATTTTTATGTTCCGTTCCTTATCGTAACGCTGTTCGCAACAATTATCGCGTCTCAGGCGATGATAAGCGCTGTAATGTCGCTGGTATATCAGGGCATAACAACGCGTATCTTTCCGCTGATGAAAATAAAATACACCTCTTCGCATCTTAAATCGCAGATATATATAGGAAGCGTTAACTGGATACTTCTTATCGCGGTTCTGTTCATGATATTAATCTTCCAGCAGTCCGAAAATCTGGCAGCCGCTTACGGTTTAGCTGTTACGGCAACGATGACCATCAGCGCATCGTTTATGATTTGGATATTCAGAATACGTAAGAGCCGCACCAAAATGATGATTGCCGTAATTGTGTTTGTGGTTGATTTTTTCTTTCTGATAGCGGTTTTCAACAAGATTCCGCACGGCGGTTTCTGGTCTCTGGTAATTGCGGCAATACCGTTTTTTATAATACAGCTCTGGTCGCGCGGCGGCAGCGCTATGCACAAATCTTTTAGACCTCTTCCCGTTGAAACTTTCATAGAAAGCTACAACCAGATATACGCACTCGGCAATAACATTAAAGGAACAGCGCTTTTTTTTACAAGAAGCTTCAGAGAAATACCGCCCTACATAGTTCATTGCGTGATACGAGGTAATATCATTTACGAAAAAAATATTCTGGTTTCAATTACAACAACTGAGGAACCTTACGGAATTTCCTCAACAAAGATTCAGGATATCTCGATAGGGCTGTCCGGTATTCAGATATTCGCAGGATATCTTGAGATTCTGGACATCCCGAAAATCTTAAAAGAAAATGAAATTAAAGAGAAGGTAATTTTCTACGGAGTGGAAGATATTACCACAAAGAAACCGCTTCTCAAAGTTTACGCATTCTTAAAGAAGATCACACCAGCTTTCGTTCGATTTTATGATCTTCCGTACAACAAACTACACGGAGTTGTTACAAGGCTTGAGTTATAATCAACTTCTCTATGGTTTTTAACGAAAGTAAAGATGAAATATTTCCCTTTGCTTTTCCTGATTATATTTTTTCAGGCCGGCAGGTCAGCCGCGCAAAGCGCCGCGTACGATACGGTATTTGTTGCCTCTTGGAATCTCGAGAATTTATTCGATACCGTCCACGACGAGGGAAAATCGGATGAGGAATTTCTTCCCGGCTCCGCAAAGAGATGGAATTCCGAACGAATGGACAGAAAGCTTGAAAATCTGGCTCGCGTCATCAGCTCGATGAACGGCGGGAGAGGCCCTGATATTCTGGGCGTCTGCGAAGTTGAGCATGAGTCGCTTCTTAAGAACATGATCTCGAAATATCTTAAATTCAGAAATTATAGAACAGCTGAAATCGAATCGCCTGACGAGCGCGGAATCGATAACGGTATAATATACGACGGCGACGAATTTACCGAAGCCGGATTGACTGCAGATACTGTGCATTTATCTGACGGCAATCCCACGCGATTAATTTTAAACATAAATCTTGTAACAAAAACAGGCGATACGATAATCGTCTTCATGAATCACTGGCCTTCGCGAAGCAGCGGGAAAGAAGATACCGAGACATACAGAATTGAGGCCGGATTAAGATTAAGAAAAGCGGTGAACCGGTATCTTTCATATAATGACGAAGCTAAAATGATCATCATGGGAGATTTTAATGACGAGCCTTCCGACAATTCTATAATCCTGGCGCTTGAGGCAAAACCTCACTACTGCGGCAGCAGCGGAAAAACGCCTGTCTTCAGAAAAGAATACGATCTCGAGGATCTGGCTTACCCGCTTTATGAAAAAGGGGAGGGAACTTATAAATACCGGGACGACTGGAACATGCTTGACCAGATAATTGTTTCACGCGAGATTTTGAACGGAGAAGACTTTAAATATATCTGCGGGTCTTTCGAAGTGTACAAACCGGAATTTATGGTCACGAAATCAGGCAGATACAAAGGTTCGCCGCTGCCTACATTCGGCGGCAACAGGTATCTCGGCGGATACAGCGATCATTTTCCTGTAACCGCAAAATTTTTAATGAAAAGGAACTGATATGAAAAAAGAATTATTAATTTTCGGAGCTTACGGCGCTTTAGGCAGGGGTATTACAGCGGCATTACTGCATAAAGATTACGATAAGGTGTTTCTTTTCGATCCGCATATAGAACCCGGTGTATTCGACTCGCCGAAACTGGTTAACGTGCCGACGGGAGATCTCACAGTTGAAAAAAATGTTGAAGAGGCTTTCACGAAAATAGAGCCCGGTAAAGATAAGCTTTTGTTTATGTACAGCACTGTCGGCGGATACTTTGGAGGTAAAAAGATATGGGAAACTGGGGCAGCAGACTGGGAAAAAATGTTTGAAACAAATTTAAAAACAAGTTTCTTTTTAGCAAAAAATTTTGCTAAGTTTGTGAAGTTATCTGCAGGAGGAGCTATTTGTTTTACTTCTGCGATAACAGGAATAACAGCCGAGGGGAATAAAGCGGCTTATGGGGCTTCCAAAAGTGCACTTATTCACCTTGTAAAAACACTTTCATTGGAAGGAAGGGAGATTAATCTCTCGGTTAATTCGATAGCACCTTACATAATTGACACGCCGGCGAACAGAAAATGGATGCCGGATGAGGATTATTCAAAGTGGCTAAAACCCGATGAGATAGGGGAGTTTGTTAATAGTATTTTCAGTAACTTCCATTTCATTACGGGGAACACGTTTAAGTTAACCGCGAGATTCAATATAGAAACAAATTAATGATTTTATATCAGAAGAATTCATCTTATTCTCAAACTATAATTTATTGACTTTGTTTTTCTAAATAATTATCCTAGTTCGTTTTTTAAGAGATTAATAGTGGAGCATTTCTCTCTTTTTAGCATCAATCTTTAATTTATAGGAGGTTACTCTTTATGCAAGTTATAGCTGTCATATCATCTTTATTAGGTTTACTGGCACAGACGACTGATACTAGCCCTTTGAACTGGCTGGCCGAAAAATATGCTGCCGGCGGAATTTTTATGCACCCTATTTTAGCATGCTTAGTTCTCGGACTTGCGTTCAGTCTGGAAAGATTCTGGACTTTATCGCGCGCCAGAGTAAACACGAAAGACTTTATCATTAAAGTCACCAAAGCCCTTAATGAAGGCGGTGTTGAATCTGCAAAGGAAGTTTGCGCCAACACGCGCGGTCCGGTAGCTTCAGTATTTCACGCCGGGCTATTAAGAGCAGACGAGGGATTGGAAGCAGCCGAAAAGGCAATCATTGCTTACGGCGGTATTGAAATGGGTTTCCTTGAAAAGGGAATGATATGGATTTCTACCTTCATTACTCTCGCGCCCATGTTGGGATTTACTGGAACTGTTCAGGGTATGATCACGGCATTCGACTCAATTAAAGAGGCCGCTCAGATATCACCGGCTATCGTTGCCGACGGTATCGCGATCGCATTGTTAACAACCTTATTCGGTCTTGTTGTTGCTATGATACTCCAGGTTTTCTACAACTATTTCATCTCCAGAATAGACAGACTGGTTGGAGATATGGAAGAAAGCTCGGTTGAGTTAATTGACGCTTTGTACGAGCTTAAAGCTCACAAGTAGAAATTAACTTTGTCTAAGCAACAATTTTTAAAATAAAAAAGAAGTCTTTTAACAATGATTAGAAAGAAAAAACTAGCGGAAGCCACAATACCGACCAGTTCAATGGCCGATATCGCATTCCTTCTGCTTCTGTTCTTCCTTGTAGCGACGGTAATTGACGTAGATACAGGAATAGGTCTAACTCTTCCTGAATACGTTACCGACGTTAAGAACGTAAAGGTTCCGGAGGATAGAATGGCGGCAATTCTTATTAATGAAAACGGCGACGTGCTTCTCGACGGCAAGCAGATACCTCTGGTTCAAATTAAAAGTCAGCTTATGCCGAGGATTTCCTCGAAGATCGATCTTCCGACTGATAAAAAATTAATTGTTTCTGTTAAAACCGACAGAAAGACAAGCTATAACGTCTATGTTCAGGCACTGGATCAGATCAAGCAGGCTTATTTCCAGGAATGGGACGATTATTCAAACTCTCATTTCGGTAAAAAATATAAAGACCTCGAGGAGGAGCAGCAGAAATTGGTCAAGGAAAAAATTCCTATAATCATTTCGCTGGCGGAACCTGAATCAGTTAAGAAATAAGTTTAAGGAATAAATAATGAAATTCGAAAAGAGAAGGGCCAGTACCAAACAGGAAATACCTACGGCGTCCATGCCGGATATAGTATTCATGCTTCTACTGTTCTTTATGGTTACAACAACTCTTAGAGAAGTAGACGTTCACGTTCAATTTGTTCTTCCCTCAGCGAAGGCTATAGAAAAAATTGAGAACAAGCGTTTAATCTCATATATTTGGGTAGGCAAATCGGGAAAAATTCAGATTAACGACAGCATCGTTAAAATGAACGAGATCGAACCGATAATGTACGCTAAGAGAAAAGCTCTACCGAACGTTATCGTGTCGTTAAGAATTGATAAGAATACCGATATGGGATTAGTAACCGATATTCAGCAGGAGCTGCGAAAAGCTTCATGTTTGCGTATAAATTATTCGGCTAATGTAAAAATATAAATGTAACTGTTTTTTTGCAGGAACTTAGATAAGGCAGGCGGATTATCGAATTCTCCTGCCTTTTTCAATTTAACAAGGATTAATTTATGGGCTTAAAAGAAAAAATTAACGAAGATATTAAATCCGCGATGAAATCGGGAGATAAACTAAGACTCGAGACAATCCGCTCCATTAGAGCACTTATTCTTGAGTTTGAAAAAAGCGGCAGCGGAAAGGAGCTTAATGCAGAGGAAGAGTTAAAGCTACTTACAACTGCGGCAAAAAAAAGGAAAGACTCCGTAGAACAGTACAGAAACGCAGGCAGGGAAGACCTTGCAGGCAAGGAAGAATCCGAGTTGAAGATAATTCAGGAATATCTTCCCAAGCAGCTTTCGGAAGAGGAAATTTATAATGAAGTTAAAAGAATTGCCGAAAGCATCGGCGCTAAAACTAAAGCGGATTTTCCCAAATTAATGCCTGAAGTTATGAAATCTTTGAAAGGCAAAGCGGACGGTAAGACAGTCAAATCCGCGGTGGAAAATTTTCTGGGAAATAATTGAACCTTATTGATATTATAATCCTGGCCGTGCTGTTTGTCGGATTCATACTCGGCTTTAAGGACGGATTTGTTAGAAAAATAATCGGTCTGCTCGGACTAGCGGCGGCGGTTTATCTTGCGGCAAAATTTGCTGCTCCCTTCGGCAGGACTTTAGAGAAGCTAGTAGGAATAGAGTTTTACCTATCCGAGATTTTTGCCGGAGTATTAATTTTTCTCGGCGTAATGATTATAGTATCAATTATTAAACGGGTGGTTCATCCGTTCGACAAAGTTAACAATCTCTTTAACCAGATACTCGGCGGAGTTGTGGGAATAATTCAGGTCCTTTTTTTCTTGAGCGCTGTATTTATAATAATGAATATTTTCAACGCGCCGTCTAAAAAGGCCGCTAAAAATTCAAGACTTTACAAGACTGTATACGGTATAATCCCTGCCGCTGTTAACTATCTTAACAGTTATACTCCCAAGACGAAAGAATTTATAAAAGACTATATAAACGAAAAAGATTCTATATAATGATATCGGTCAACGTTCTAGAAAAACTTGAATACACCAAAATCCTTCATTACGTCTCAAAATACTGCGCAACGGAAGGAGGCAAGAAATCTATTCTCGCCTTGACTCCGCTTAGCGAACTGAATGAAGTAAAAGCGGAAGGAGAACTGGTAGGCCAGGCAAAAGAGATCTTAATACAGAACACTTATCCTCCCATAGATTTTATACCAGAACTCGACGAACTAATCTCCAAAAGCAAGATCGAAGGAGCTATACTCGACGCTAAACAGATCATCGAAATATTGCGGCTGGCAGTTATTTCCCGTGGGCTTTCTTCATTTCTGAAAAACAATTCAGATACCGCGCCTATGCTCTACGAATTATCGCCGGGACTTTTTTCTGATAAGCTGTTCGAGCATTTCGTACAAAAAATAATCAACGATAACGGCGATATTAATGACAACGCAAGCGCTAAGCTTTCCGAAATCAGGCGCGAGATAAGACACCGTAAAGAGGACCTGATCAGATCGGTTAACAGAATTGTAAAATCGCTTAACGAAAAAGACATAGTAAGAGAAGATTATCTTACGCTCAGGGACGGACGAATAGTAATTCCGATTAAGTCGGAACACAAAAGACATATAAGAGGATTCATCCACTCAGAATCTGCTACCGGGCAGACTGTTTATATTGAACCCGAAGAAACGCTTGAGCTTAACAACGAAATCGTATCACTTTCTTTTGCCGAGCGAAGAGAAATAGAAAGGCTGCTTAGCGAGATAACAAAGAGAATAGGAAGAATAAGCGGCGAGCTGATAGAATCGTTAAAAATTGTTGTCCGGATCGATTCAATATTTGCAAGGGCAAAATATTCAATCGAGGCCATAGGTTCTTTTCCGCAGTTCGATGACCTGCAGGCATTCAGCATTAAAGACGGCAGACATCCTGTTCTTCTAAAAAAATTAAGCCGTACAAGAACAATACCGCTCAATTTCGAAATAGATAAAAAGAGGATAATCCTTATAACAGGGCCTAACGCAGGCGGTAAAACGGTAGTGCTCAAAACCGTCGGTATACTTGTACTAATGGCTCAGTCGGGGATTCATATTCCCGCAAGCCCCGATTCAAATTTTCATTTTTTCGACGACGTTTTACTAGATATAGGCGACGCGCAATCTATTGAAGACGATCTTTCTACGTTCAGTTCGCATTTATCTAATATTAATAACATCATCAGCAGCGCAGGGAAAAATTCTCTTGTGCTGCTTGACGAGATAGGTACCGGAACGGACCCGGCTGAGGGATCGGCTATTGCCGCGTCTACTTTAATCTCTCTTAGAGATCTTAATGCATACGTATTCGCTACAACGCACCACGGAAGTCTTAAACTGATTGCGAACGACCTCGAAGGATTTGAGAACGCGGCAATGGAATTTGATACTATGAATCTGAAGCCGACTTACTTATTCAAGCAGGGCGTACCAGGTTCTAGCTACGCATTCGAAGTTGCGCGCAGGATCGGTCTGCCAGAGAAATTTTTAGATCTTGCGGCTGAGTATCTAGATACCGACAAACATAAAGTAGAAAATTTTCTTGTCGATATTGAAACAAAATCAAGAGAGCTTGAGGAAAAGCTTAAGAAGATGGAGATAGAGAACAGCCGTCTTTCGGGATTATCCAATCTATATAAAGGAAAGATAGACAAACTTAATGCCGAGAAGAAAGAAATTCTAAAGAAAGCCAAAGCCGACGCTGAAGATTACCTGAAAGGAGTAAATAAAAAAATTGAAAGTGTTATTAAGGAACTGAAGGAATCGAACGCAAAAAGCGAGATAATAAGATCTGCAAAAGATACTGTTAAAGTAATAAAGGAAGAAAATAAAAAACTTTTTACCGAAGATGTTGATTTGCACACAGAAAACTTTAACTTTAGTATCGGAAATTCGGTGATGATAAAGAACACCCAGACTATCGGTGAAATTTCTGAAATTTTGGCCGATAAGAATAAAGCTACTTTAAAGATCGGTTCTGTTAAGATGCAGGTAGCTTTAAGTGATCTTCTTCCCGCGAAGATAGAAAAAGAAAAGGCATCATCAGGGGGAGGCTACGGTTATTCCGGAGATGCGCCTGAGCTCCGGATGGATATCCGGGGAAGAAGGCCCGATGAAGCCGAGTTTGAGGTGATTAAATTTATTGATAATGCTTATACGTCCGGACTCGAACGAATCGAGATACTTCACGGCAAAGGAACGGGAGCGCTGAAGAAAACGGTTCAAGATATTCTTAAAGCGCACGAACACGTTAAGACATTTTATTTCGCTCCCGTCGAATTCGGAGGCGAAGGAATTACCATAGCCGAATTAAATTAAGGGTAAGTTTGATAAAAAAAATCTTAATCGCGAACAGGGGAGAGATAGCCGTAAGAATAATTAGAGCTTGCCGCGAATTGGGCATAACTTCGGCGGCTGTTTATTCGGATGCCGACAAGACCTCTCTTCACCCGCGAATGGCGGACGAATCCTACTACATCGGTGAATCGGTCTCGGCGGAGTCATATCTAAATCAGGAAAAAATCATCGGCCTTGCAAAAGAAATTAATGCTGACGCAATTCATCCCGGATACGGTTTTTTTTCGGAGAATGCCGCATTCATCAAAGCTGTTGAGGACGCCGGAATAATTTTTATCGGTCCATCCTCAAAGTCCGTTGAAATGATGGGCAGTAAAACGGCTGCCAGAGAACTGATGAAAAAAAACGGCGTTCCTATTGTTCCAGGAACAACCAAGCCTATTTCATCAATCGAAGAAGGATTAAAGAGCGCAGATAAGATAGGCTATCCGATTCTGCTTAAAGCTGCCGCAGGCGGCGGCGGCAAAGGCATGAGACAAATTTCATCTGCTGAAGAATTCCAATCTGCTTTTGAAGCTACACAGAGAGAAGCCAGGAAAGCTTTCGGCGATGACGCAATTTACATCGAGAAATTCATCAGCAATCCCAAGCACATTGAAGTGCAGGTTATTGCAGACAAACTCGGGAATTACGTCCATCTGTTCGAGCGCGAATGCTCGGTCCAGCGGCGGCATCAGAAAATTATCGAAGAGGCACCTTCATCATTTGTTGACGAAGAAACACGAGGACGGATTACCGAAGCGGCGATAAGCGCTGCCAAAGCCTGCGGTTATTATAACGCGGGCACCGTGGAATGCCTGATGGATTCGGAAAAGAATTTTTATTTTCTGGAAATGAATACGCGCCTTCAGGTTGAACACCCTGTAACAGAGCTTATAACAGGAATCGATTTGGTTAAGGAGCAAATATCTATTGCCAACGGAAACAGGCTCTCATTTAAACAGGAAGATCTGAAGATAGGGGGACACGCGCTTGAATGTAGAATATACGCCGAAGATCCTGAAAATAATTTCCTTCCTGCCACAGGCGAGATATTTGAATACAGAGCTCCATCCGGACCGGGAATAAGAGTAGACGACGGATTCGGCACGGGTTCTCAGATATCCGTATTTTATGATCCGTTGATAGCAAAGCTGGTCTGCTGGTCGTCCGACCGTGATTCTGCTATCGCGCGTATGAAGCGGGCTCTGGAAGAATATAAGATTGCAGGTGTTACAAATAACATCTCCTTTCTTTATGCTGTTCTTGAAAATAAAAATTTCATCAGCGGAAAATTCGATATTAACTTTCTCGAGAAAGAAGCCGGAACTATCTCCTCTTTTCTCAGCGAAAAAAACGAAAACGATGAGCTCTCAACAACTACTGCCGTATTTACAGCACTTCTTAAAAGCCGGAGACTTGATAAGGACAAATTAAAAGGCAAAGCTGAAAGGGGAACTCAAAATAAATGGACCGGACAGCAGTATGAATGATTTCGTAATCACCATCGGTAATAAAAAAAAGGATGTTGCGGTTTCCGGGAACTCAACCATTTTGGTAAATGGCGAAGAAATACACTGCGAGCTGATTCCTTTAAGCGAACATTCCTACGTGCTTAAAATAGGAACAAAAGTGTACGAGGTTTCGGCAGATAAACAAAGCAATGGAGACTACAGTATTTTTATCGGAAGCCGAAATATTAACGCGACGATAAGATCGGCTCTCCAGGAAAAGGCAGCTCAGCTTCTGAAGCAGAAGGACTCAGGGCATAATACTACTGAAGTTAAAGCTCCGATGCCTGGAATGATACTTAAGATAAAACAAAAACAGGGCGAAACAACAACGCAGGGGCAAACGGTTGTTATATTAGAGGCCATGAAGATGGAGAACGATATACGCACACCTGTTACAGGCACATTAAAGGAAATTTACGTAACTGAGGGAACAGCGGTAGAAAAAGGTACCCGCCTGTTTTCTGTCGAATAATTTTTCTAATATTACGCCGAAAGATTTAAATAATTATTTTACAATTTCAGAGGGAGGTCACGTGAAAGTAAAGCTGGTTACTCTTATTTTATTCTTGCTTCTTGCATTCGGCAAAGTCATGGCCGGAGGATTTCAGATTAACGAACACGGCGCCAGAGCAATGGCAATGGGCGGCGCATTTACCGCCATAGCAAACGATCCGTCAGCGCTTTATTTCAATCCTGCGGGCATCTTACAGCTCTCCGGGACCCACTTCATGCTGGGAACCACAATGATAGCGCCTGTTTCCTCATTCAGAGGTGTTTATCCGTCGGTGACCCAATACGATATGGAAAAACAGTCATTTTTCCCGACGCATTTTTACTTTACTCAGAGCCTTAACAGTGATTTGGCTGTGGGACTAGCTTTCACAACTCCGTTCGGTTTAGGCACTAAATGGGGCGACGACTGGGTTGGCAGGTATCTGGCAATAAATACCTCGTTAATGGTATTTACGGTTTCGCCCACAGTAGCGTACAAACTTACCGACAATCTATTTGTAAGCGCGGCGTTCGTTTACAGTTTTGCGAATGTTAAGATATCACAAAAATCTTCACAGTCTCCGTTTCAAGGCGATGCATTTACAAGTCTTGACGGTAAGGATAACGCCGCATTCGGGTATAACTTAGGGTTACTCTTCAAACCTGTTGAATCTCTTTCTATAGGTGTATCATTTCACAGCAACATAAAATATGATTTTAAGGGATCCGCCACAACAACAGGCGCTCCGCAGCTTTCTTCAATGCTGCCGAACGGAGACGTGACTGCTACTCTTAAAACCCCGTTGAATCTTACTGTGGGTGTTGCTTACGATGTTATGCCGGAATTAAAACTAAGTGCCGACTTCCAATATGTGGGCTGGTCTAGCTACGATACACTTAAGGTAACATTTGCAAATCCGCAATACGGCAGTTTAGCCAGTCCGAGAATGTATGACAATTCTTATATACTTAGACTGGGTGCGGCTTATAAATTAAACAGCGATCTTGCAGTAGAGGGCGGAATATATTTTGATAAAAATCCCGTGAAGCCGGAGTATGTTAATCCGTCGCTTCCCGACGCAAACAGACTAGGATTCAGCATTGGCGCAAGCTACAAACTGACTGAGAACCTGAATGTCGACGCTGCTTATCTCTTCATAAGAAGCAGCCAGTTGACAGTAAATGATTCGAAGGAGAGTTATACGGAAGGATTTACCGCTTTCAACGGTACGTATAATTCATACGCAAACCTGGCATCAATTACTTTATCTTACAGTTTGTAAAACCAACAAAGGATTTTAGAATATGAAAAAGAGATTTTATATAATATATACAGTTATCCTGGCATTGTTGGTATTTGCAGGATGTCAGGACAAAACAGATTTAACAGCACCAACTATGAATCCGAAAAGCGGCAATGCCGATCTTACAAGGTTTGTCGTAATCGGAAATAGTCTGGCCGCAGGATATCAGTCGGGCGCTCTTTATGCGAGTGCGCAGCAGTATTCATTCGGAAATCAGATCGCAAAACAAGTGGGAACTACATATGAAATGCCTCTCATCTCCGACCCCGGGTCAGGCGGAAGAATCGAGATCAAACAGCTATTTCCTCTTCCTCCGGTATTAACTTATAATACAAATAAGGGACAGCCCACTAATCTAAATTATCCTATGCCGTATAATGATCTTGGAGTTCCAGGCGCACTGCTGTACGATGTAATGAATGCTACAAGTTCTACAACTTGCGCTTCATATGTATTTTCTCAGCAGCCGAATCCTTTTTTCGATTTGATTCTCCGCGGTCAGGGCACACAGTTCGCGCAGGCTAAAGCGATGCATCCAACATTCGTGATTTTATGGATAGGCAACAACGACGTTCTCGGATTTGCCACCAGCGGCGGCGTAGCTCCCAATGCTCCTACTCCAACGCCTACGTTTCAGTATTTGTACTCTCAGCTCGCAGACAGTGTCGCTTCGCTCGGCGCGCAGGTAGTAGTAGCAAATATTCCTGAAGTAACCGCCATACCTTATTTTACTACAGTCGGTCCTGTAATGGCTCAGGAAATTCCCTGGGATCTTTTAAGATTCTTGCACGTACCAGGATTAATGTATCAGAAGCACGGCGAAGTAATAGGAACTGCTGCTGCTGACTCATCGGATTTGGCTAATGGTAATGTATTAATTACTCTACCGGGTTCTAACTACGCATCGTTGATAGGCGATACCACTGGCGCATTCGATAAAGCATACTATGGAAATAATATCCCGGTCGGTATCGATACTCATCAGCCTTTCGGCTTCAGTCCGTTTAATCCGTGGCCAGACGGTTTGATTCTCGATCCGTCAGAAATAACTACGGCGCAGAATTCTACTGCGGCCTTTAACGCGACAATCGCAAGTTAGGCTTCGGCTAAAGGATTCGGGCTGGTTGATGTCAATTCGTTCTTCAATCAGATAAGGCAGAACGATTTTACCGGAGGAACAGTATTTAACAATATTCGATTCTCAACCGAATACATTCTGGGAGGCCTCTTCAGTCTTGACGGAGTGCATCCTACAAGCCAGGGTTACGGTATTGTTGCCAACCAGTTCATAAAAGTAATAAACAGCAAGTTCGGAGGAAATATACCCTCTATAGATGTCGGTACTATTCCTGGCAGTTTAATACTTGATAAGAAAAGCATGTATACAGGGAAAGATCTTCCTCATTTTGATCCCGGTACGTTTAACCATCTTTTATTCTGATGAGAGGGGATGGGCAACCATCCCTTTTTATTATCACAGATCCGAATAAATATTTTTTATATAATTGCCGCTGAATTATTCAAAATAAATTAAACCCGGGCAGATAAAATGAAAAGCAATCTGTTTATTTTAGCGTCGGCACTTTTGATAACATTCATTCTAGCATCCTGTGCGTCGTCCCAGAAAACCGAAAATCAAAGCACAGAGACACCTCAGCCTCCGGCAAAAAAAGATTCCATTTATGTATTTGACAGTGCGGCTCCAGCAAAACCTGAAGTTAAGACGGACAGATCAGCACAATCGCTGGATGAATCTTCGCATATAATGATGACATTTTACCTTGTGCAGATTGGCGCATTCACAACAAAAAACAGAGCAGATGAATTCGCGGCAAGCAGCCGGGATAAAATTTCCGAACCCATTGAGGTTACATTCAATCCAGATATTAATTTATACGTGGTTCAGATCGAAAGACATTTTACCTCGCATGAAGACGCAGAAGCTATGCGGAATCAGTTATGGCAAAAAAATGAATTCAAAGATGCCTGGATAGTTACCGTGCAGAAATAGCAGCGCATCATTTTTTATTTTTTTGTTTATGATCTGTTTGTTTTAGACTTAAAATGAATCTAATTTTGTCCGCGGAAAATTATTTATCTTTTGCATAGAATATTTTAAAAAGAATGATTAAATTAAAAACGCAGCGGACAACCAATAAAAAAACAGAGGAGGTACAATGGCTTTTTCATTGAACAAAATTATGCTTATCGGAAATCTGGGACGGGACGCAGAAACCCGTTTCACGGCAAGCAATGTGTCTGTTACAAGCTTTACAATGGCTACAACTTACGGCTATAAGGGCAAAGACGGGAACTGGCAGAACGAAACTACCTGGCATAACATCGTAGCCTTCAACTTATCAGATTATTATAAGGAAAATCTGAAAAAAGGTAAGAAGTTCTACGTGGAAGGAAGACTTACAAAGCGCGACTACACAGACAAAGAGGGAATAAAAAGATACGCAACGGATGTAGTGGCGGATAAACTAATTCCCTTGGATTCAGCAGGAAGCGGGGACGGTTCGGCGACGTACAGCGAGGAGAGTTCATCTTCATCTTATTTAAGCGAACCGAATGTTCAGAGCGAAGAGAACGAAGACCTTCCGTTCTAAACAAGAATTTGTACAACAATCCGGGTAAAGTAATTTTTGGACACTGTTTGGTATTTTAAACTTATATTTTTATTCGCTGCATTCTTATTTTCTGCATTTTTTTCAGGTTCGGAAGTTGCTTTATTCTCGTTGGACAAAAAGAAGCTGAGAGCGGATCTCGGCAAGAATCCAATAATTGAAAGATACTTAGCTTTTTTACTCGAGCATCCCAGAAGGCTGTTAGTAACTATATTAATAGGCAACACGGTAGTTAACGTTGCCGCTTCTATTGTTGCTGTATCGCTGGCTCTGGATTATGCTGCTTTTTTTAAAGTATCGCAGAATATTGTCTTGTCAATTCAGATAGTACTTCTTACAGTTTTAATAGTAATATTCGGCGAACTTATTCCGAAAGTTTGGGCTTCAAAAAACCCGGTATCTTTTTCAAAAGGTGTTGCCGTTCCGCTCTACTGGATAAGTGCGCTTCTTTTTCCTGTTGCGGAAGTCTTCACAGAAATGATAAAATTATCCGTATCTAAACTTAAGTTCGATAAATCGAAGACCGCTATACTGCATGAGGAACTGGAAGAGCTGGCGGATATAGGACATGAGATGGGCTCTATTATAGAAGAAGAGCACGGTCTTATCAGCGGAATTGTCAGCTTCAGGTCGGTTGCGGTTCACGAAGTTATGACTCCGAGAGTAGACATGATCTCAGTGCCTTCGGACGCCGGATTTGACGAACTGCTGGGGATAATTACATCCTCGGGGCACAGCAGGATACCCTTATATCAGGGCAACCTTGATACAATAATAGGCATACTGTACGCAAAAGATGTTCTCCCGTATCTTAAGAATGAATCTCAAAGAAAGCTGCTCTCGCTTGCTAAGAT
>JBJKTB010000561.1:0-3947 GCA_046703345.1 Ignavibacteriaceae bacterium | reverse complement strand
AGGTATTTCCGGATATACAAGTAATATTTTCATAGTTTCCCCGTAATTTTAAAATGTATACTTTATTCTTTCATCGGATTGCTCCGTGAATTCAGAGGTTAATCTGCTTTCCAATAATGCAAAAATTTGAAATCAGCCACTGTAAAAGAAGTGTAAAAGTTAAATTCATTTGTTTGTACTTTATCGGTTAATAACTGATATTTCAATCGTATTATTTTAGCGGGGATAAATTACCGCGGGGAATTTTTATGAAAAGAAAACATACTTTCATTTATCACATTTCAATATTTGTTATAGCCCAGCTGCTCTGGCTTATGCTTCTGGGATTATGGATTTACTGGTACGTTTCCAATTATATTATCTTCAAACACGTAGGCGAGAAGCTTTCTCCGCAGATTATATACGACGGCACGAACGTAGCCGCGCTGGTGGGCGGAATAATTCTCCTTGTCGCTATTTCTTTCATAATGTCGCTAACATTCAGACATCTGAACGTACAGCTTAAACTGACGAACCTTTACGATAATTTCATCGCCAACATTACGCACGAATTGAAATCTCCTTTATCATCAATACAGCTTTACCTTGAAACTTTGGACGAGCGCGAAGTACCGCGGCAGAAAGAAAAAGAATTTTTAGGAATGATGATGAAAGACGCCGACCGTTTGAAGAATTTGATCGATTCCATTCTTGAAGTTTCGGCGTTTGAGCAGAAGAAAATAGTGCATGATTATGAAGTATACGGCGCCGATAAGATTTTCAGGAAATTGCTTAAAGAAGCTTCTGAAGAGTTTAATCTTTCAGAAGATTCTTTAACTATTGGAGGTGAAGCTCAATGCAGCTGCGTTCTGGACGCCGATGCTATTAAAATTATAATTAATAATCTTATCGATAACGCCATTAAGTACACCGTTAAACCGCTGAAGATGAACGCGATGATGAAGTGCTCTGCTAACAAATTTATCTTTGAGTTTTCGGATAACGGAATAGGAATTCCGGCTTCCGAATTGAAAAGGATCTTCAACAAGTTTCACCGGATTTACGGCCAGGATATTCCCAACGTAAAAGGAACCGGGCTCGGATTATACCGCGTTAAAGAAATTATTAAAGCGCACGGCGGAAAAATTACCGCATTAAGCGAAGGAAACGGAAAAGGCTCTAAGTTTAGGATAGAGCTTCCGGTTTATCAAAAATTAAAAAAGAGGTTTGTCAATAAACTGCTGAAGAAATCCGCAGCGAAAAGAAAACAGCGGGAGGAACCGTATGAATCACAGAACTAAATATAAAATCATGCTTGTTGAAGATGAAGAGACACTGGCGGCCGGGCTGGAATACAATCTTTCCGAAGAGGGATATGAAGTAGATTGGCTCGGCGACGGCAGAAAAGCGCTGGAGAGCTTTAGCCGCGGAAAGTATGACCTGATTATCCTTGATATAATGCTTCCATATTTCAACGGATTCGAAGTTGCCGAAAAAATCCGCGAGCAGGATCCGCGCATGCCGATACTTATGCTGACGGCAAGAACCGCGATTGACGATAGGGTTAAGGGCCTTGAAACCGGCGCGGATGATTATATGACAAAGCCTTTTCATCTCAAGGAACTGCTGCTTAGAATAAAAGGCATGCTGAAAAGAAAAGAATGGTACGCGGGCGAGGCCGGAAAAGGACCGAACCTGCATTTCGGGATTAACGATTTCAATTTTGAAAGTTTAATAGGAACGCACGGGAAAAAGGAATTTCATCTTACACCGCTTGAGGCCTCCGTGTTAAAATACATGTCGGATCAAAAAGAAAAAATAATCTCCAGGGGCGAACTGCTTGAAGAAGTATGGCACTTGAACCCTGAGATGGAAACGCGCACGGTGGATAATTTCATCGTCCGTTTGAGAAAATATTTTGAAGACGATCCGTCGGAGCCTGTTCATATAATCAGCGTACGCGGCGCCGGCTACATGTTTAAAGAATAATCCGCCGGGGCTCAAATTATTGAGCCCCTTCGAATATTATTAATGAATTCTGAAATGCTGATCCTCTTTAAGATCTTTTCCGAAATGATCGCGGTATAATTTTTTGTATTTCTCAAACAAACTGTCCGGCAGTTTCTTACCGTTAACTGTCATTCCGTTCTCGCTGAGATCCATAGCGAAATCTTCGTCATCGTTCTGCAGATATCCGTCTTTAACCAGTCCGGACCTTACATCCTTCATAAAGGCTTTGAGAGACTCGAGTTTTTTATCGAGCCCTTTCATCTTTATTTTAAGATCTTTCATTTTCTCTTTCAGGCGGGACATATCGATGTGTATGTCGAAATCTTTATCGCCTGACCGCGAATGAAATTCAAACCATTTCCGGCCGGGAGTGTCGCCGGCAAAGTCTTCGTTAAAATCCAGATTCTTTAAATCTTCTCCTAATTTTTTCATGTCTTCGTTGAATTTAAGCGAGTCGAAACGGACGTCTACTTTTAAGTCCTTCAGTTTCGCTAGTTTTCGCGAAAGCTTCTCCATAGCCCGGTTAAATTTTAAGCTGTCGAAACATGAATCATTTAAATTGAATTGCATATGACGAAGTTTCTCAGTCATTTTCTTCATGTTATCGTTGAATTCCTTGTCGTTAAAATCAAAATGATGAATTCGCCCGGCAAGTACGCGCGGCGTGCCGTTAAGTTCCGCCATTTTATCATAAACCAAATCCTTGTAATCATCTATTTCATTGTCCGGTATTCTCTCTCCGTTTCTGTAAAGACGGCTTATTTCATCTCCGCGGAATACCGCCTTCCAGTAAACATCTTTTCCGTCCTCAGTATCCTGAAAAGCGAAGGAAGTTTCTCCCTTGCTTTCTTCGGTCTGCTCCCGGTTAGCCGAGCTGTGGATGTTTTCTCCGGCACCGGAAGCGCATGCGTAAAAATTGAAGGCAAGCAGTGCAAACAGAAAAAGTCCGGCTGCCGCTGCTGTTACGGATACAGGTTTTAACATGGTATAAAACGACTTCATTCAATCCTCCTTTCAACTGTAATTAACAGTTGTTAACGTTATCTCCGCAAGGACGTACTAAACCTTGCGGCGCTTTCTAAATATTCAGACGAACCGAGTTGGAAATGGTTGTGGATTTTAAGCCGTTATTCCATGGACGAGAAAAAATAATGACGGGAGGCGGAAATTAATTGCAAGCGGAAGTCCTTTTAAATCTGAATGCGGCGATAATAAATTAATTTATTAAAGAAGATGCAACCGATATTGGTCTCAGGCATAATTTATGTTTTAATTATTTTGATGACAAGCAGGGTTATATCGTCGTTGGGAATATTGCCGTTGTTCCATTTCTCTGCCGATTTTATCAATCCGTCGATAACCTCCTGCGGAGATCCGCCTCCGGATCCCGCGAATGATGCTTTCGTTCTTCTATAATCGAACATGTCTTTGTTTTCGTTGAAAAGTTCGGGGAGGCCGTCGGACATAATTAGGACGGTATCGCCCTTATTGAGTTCCGAGTTTACTTCTTGGTAAGGGAAGTTATCAAAAGCGCCGAGCGGCATGCCTTTAAGTTTTATTTCGTCAATAGTGCCGGACGATGATCTGTAAATATAAATGGGAGGCATACCCGCAACCGCAGCGCTCAAAATATTTCCCTTGATCTTTACAAGTGTCAGCCCCATGTAAAGATTCCACAGATGCATTTGTTTTATTGTCGTTGTTATCTTTTTGAAGAAGGAGTTCATGTTCATTTCGCGTATGTTTGCGCAGAACAATCCTTTTATAACAGATACCATTGTGCCGGCTTTAAGTCCGTGCCCAGTTGCGTCGCCAACCGTTGCAATCAATGTCCCGTCGTCCGTAACAGAAAAATCGTAATAGTCACCGCCTACCTCGCTGGCGGTTTTCATATAAACCGCTATCTCAAGGTTCGGCATTTCGGGGATAACTTCTGGGAGCATAGATAGCTGAAGCTT
>JBJKTB010000560.1:0-8226 GCA_046703345.1 Ignavibacteriaceae bacterium | reverse complement strand
CTCTTAAACCGGGTGCTGGAATACGAAGGATTTACTTCATCAAAGATCGCAGCCAAACTTTACAGGGAATTCGAGAATACGGATCAGCTTAAAGCGCATTATTATTTTTAACTTAAACCGGGATTGTTATGCCTAACGAAATAAAATTCAACGACCATTATCCGCCCGTAGCAAGATCGGATAAGTATTACCGGAGAGCATTAAAATTAATTCCTTCGGTTACCCAGACACTCGCCAAAGGGCCTTCGCAGCACGTGAACGGTATCGCTCCCAAATATCTTCGCCGGGGAAAGGGATCTCATGTCTGGGATGTGGACGGGAACGAATATATAGATTACAATATGGGTATCGGTCCCCTCTCTCTCGGCTATGCTTACGATAAAGTAGATGAGGCAATTAGAGAACAGTTAAATGACGGTATTACATTTTCTCTTATGCATCCTCTCGAGGTTGAAGTCGCCGAGCTTCTTTCTGAAATAATTCCCAATGCCGAAGCGGTGCGTTATAGTAAAACCGGAGCCGACGTTACCACCGCCGCCGTAAGAGTAGCGCGCGCATTTACCAGCAGAGATAAGGTGCTCTGCTGCGGTTACCACGGCTGGCACGACTGGTATATCTCCGTAACCGACAGGAACAAAGGAATTCCAGATGCCGTCAGAGATTTGTCTTTCACTTTCAACTATAACGATATCGCTTCCCTTATCGCCGCGATCGACAACGATACCGCATGCGTTATTCTTGAGCCATTCGTTTTCGAAGCGCCGAAGGATAACTTCCTCCGCGAAATTAAAGAAGTCTGCTCGTCCCACGGAGTTCTCCTTATCTTCGATGAAATGTGGAGCGGTTTCCGTATCGCGCTGGGAGGAGCCCAGGAATTTTTCGATATTAAAGCCGATATCGCCGTCTTCTCCAAAGCCGTCGCTAACGGGATGCCGCTGTCCGTTATTGCCGGACGCAGGGATCTAATGAGTCTTTTCGAAAAAGAAGTTTTCTTTTACACTACCTTCGGCGGTGAGGCTTTGTCGCTGGCCGCCGCAAAAGCTACCATCAATGAACTGCGCGATAAAAACGTTCCCGCTTATCTTAATGAGAAGGGAGAGAGACTTAAGGACGGATACAATAAACTCGCCGCTCAGTTTGGTATGACATACACCAAATGCTCAGGCTACAACTGCCGCACTATCGTTAGCTTCGGTTCTTCGGCCGGCAGTCCGCTTGAGATTAAATCCCTAATGCAGCAGGAACTGATAAAGCGCGGAATACTTTGGAGCGGTTTTCACAATATGAGTTTTTCGCATACCGACGACGACGTTGACTATACGCTGAAAGCTTATGCCGATGTTCTCCCTGTTATTAAAAAAGCTGTCTCCGAGTCTAACGTGTACGGCTACTTGAAAGGCTCGGCGGTAGAACCTGTGTTTAGGAAGACCGGCAGTTTTAACACAAAGCCCAAAAAGAAGCCGGTAAAAGTATATGATGATTTTATTTTCAGAACATGAGTCTCCATGAATACCGAACTTTTTACTCTTAAAGGGAAAACCGCAGTAGTAACAGGAGCCGCCGGACTGCTAGGCATGCATCATTGTATCGCACTCTCCAACGCCGGCGCCAATGTTGTTGCCTGCGATATTGATAAAAATAAATGCGATAACGTGCTTGAACGTCTTACGGGTGAAAAGCTGAGCGTTCAGGTTGATATCACCGGCCCGCAATCCGTTGAAGCTCTTAAAAAGCTGGCATTCGATACTTTCGGTTCTGTAGATATCCTGGTTAATAATGCCGCAGTAAACGACATGTTCGAGAATCCTCTGGCTGCTGCCGAACAATCCAGATTCGAGAATTACCCGCTTAAACTATGGCAGAGATCGTTAAACGTTAACATAACAGGAATGTTTCTCTGCTCTCAGATAATCGGAAAGGAAATGGCGGAACGACGCGCAGGCAGCATTATAAACATCGCTTCCACTTACGGCATTGTGGCTCCGGATCAGTCTCTTTACAAAGACGAATCCGGCGGACAGTCGTTCTATAAATCCGCCGCTTACCCGGTAACCAAGGGTGCGGTAATCTCTTTCACTAAATTCCTTGCGGCGTATTGGGGCGAGAAAGGCGTTAGGGTAAACAGCATCTCTCCCGGCGGTGTGGAAAACAATCAGGAAGAATATTTCATTAAAAATTACAGCGCCAGAACTCCCTTAAAGCGGATGGCAAAACCGGATGACTACGAGGGCTCGGTGGTCTTTCTTGCGAGCGACGCTTCAAGCTATATGACGGGCGCCAATCTGGTTGTTGACGGAGGATGGACAATCTGGTAGTTATTTAATTTTAATTAGGGAACTTGCTATGAAGGAATCAAATATTATCAGTATAGGAAATAAACTTGTAGGCGACGGGCAGCCGGTCTTCGTAATAGCCGAAATCGGTATTAATCATAACGGCTCACTGGAGATCGCCAAGAAGATGATAGACGGGGCTTCCTTTGCAGGCTGCGACGCCGTAAAGTTTCAGAAAAGAACGCCCGAGATCTGCGTTCCGCGCGATCAATGGGATATTGAACGCGACACGCCGTGGGGCAGAATGACTTACATAGAATATAGAAAGAGAATGGAATTTAACCGCGATCAATATGATGAGCTGGCCGATTACTGCGGCCGCAAAGGTATTATCTGGTTCGCTTCATGCTGGGATGAGGAAGCGGTTGACTTTATTGCCGAGCTGGATCCACCCGTATTTAAGATTGCTTCAGCCTCGATTACCGATCATGACTTGCTGAAGCACCATAGAAAACTCGAAAAACCCGTGATTATTTCAACCGGAATGTCCACTCTCGACGAAATCGATTCTGCCGTAAGCGCGATAGGAAAAGAAAATCTTCTTATCGCCCATTCTACTTCCTCATACCCGTGTCCCCCTTCTGAGCTTAATCTGAAAATGATCCAGACGCTAAAGAAAAGATTTCCCGGCAACCCTATAGGCTACTCAGGGCATGAGACAGGTCTTGCGCCGACTTGGGCTGCAGTCGCTATGGGTGCAGCTTTCGTCGAAAGACATATTACGCTTGACAGGGCGATGTGGGGCACTGATCAGGCTGCTTCCGTAGAGATAGTTGGATTGATAAGACTAGTTTCCAATATACGCGACATAGAAAAATCCTTCGGCGACGGCATAAAACGCGTTTACGAAAGTGAAATGCCCGCACGCAGAAAGTTAAGAAAAGTTAATTCGCGGCTCGAAGTTTATAAAGCAGGATGACAGGTTATGAGCCTTGAATCTTTTAGATTTCTGTCGGGCGCCTCTGTATTTCTCGCCGCCGTTATCATTATCGGATTGGAAAGGATTTTCCCTTACGATAAAGGACAGAAGTTCTTCAGAGAAGGATTCTTTAACGACTTTGTGCTTTATACATTCGTTCAAAGTTATCTTCTGGGAATAGTTATCTCTTATATTATTCAGTTCACGGCTTCCGGCACAGGTCTTCCAGGCTTTCGTCTCATCTCCTCCTGGCCGCTGTGGCTTCAGCTTTCTTTCTTCCTTATTACTCACGATTTTTACATCTACTGGTTTCACCGCTATCAGCATAAATCAAGAATATTCTGGAGGACTCATGAGGCCCACCACAGCAACAGGTACATCGACTGGCTCGCAGGCTCACGCTCGCACGTTCTTGAGATACTTATAAACCAGACAATTGAGTTTGCGCCTATCGTTCTGCTCGGCGCCGCTCCTCAAACTGCCGTACTCAAAGGGATGATAGACGCCGTATGGGGAATGTATATTCACTCAAATATCGATGTACGCTCGGGCCGCCTTCAATACATAATTAATGGGCCCGAAATGCACCGCTGGCACCACGCGGATAAAGACTCCAATGCATTTAATAAAAACTTCGCGACTAAGCTGGCGGTATGGGACTGGATTTTCGGCACAGCTTATCTTCCTGAAAAGAAAAAGCCTGCTCTCTACGGACTATCGTATCTTAAGTTTCCAAAGAATTATATCGCCCAGCAGCTTTTTGCTTTCAGGAAGTTCGGACATGACGAATAATTTCTTTTCCTCAATTTCAATATTTTTTCCGGCCGGGTTTGAACTTGGAAAAACTTGATATTCGAAAAATAATTGGTCAGCCTAAAAATTCCGGCTCTGATGTTTCTCGCCGGATTTATAACAGCTTAATTTATCCTGCCGCGGAAAGACTTCTTTATTTACGAAAAAATAATTCCTTCATAGAGAATAATTACTATAAGAAAAATTTCTCTTTCATAGATGAAATATTCGACTATCTCGACTTCTCTTATGAGATTTCGGTTAAGGACAGAGAAAAAATTCCTCATGAAGGGAAACTCATCTGTGTATCGAATCATCCGCTGGGAGGGCTCGACGGACTGGCGCTTCTGAAACTGATTAAGGAAATAAGAAGCGACGTTAAAATTGTAGCAAACAACATTCTTTTAAATCTTGAGAACCTTCGCCACCTCTTCCTGCCTTACGACATCACTAACAATAATATACAGAGGGATAATATAAACGCCATAGGCGAAGCGCTTAACAACGATGAAGCGGTTATCATCTTTCCGTCAGGCACTGTTTCAAGACCAGGATTTAAAGGCGTTAAAGATTCGGCTTGGCATAAAGGAGCGGTTTATTTCGCCGGCAAATTCAACTCCCCGGTTCTGCCCGTTTTTATTACCGCGAATAATTCTATTCTCTTCTATGCCGTATCGGTTATAAATAAAAGGCTCTCCGCCGCCCTTTTGCCTCATGAGCTGTTTAATAAAAAAGGAAGAACAATTAAAATAAAAATCGGAGATCATATACCGTCAAGCGCTTTCAGCAGCCCTGCCTACCGCTCCAAGTACCTTATTAAGTTATTAAGAAAGCATACCTATCTTGTGGGGAAGAATAAACCGGGCATCTTTAAAACAGAAAAAAATATTCTGCATCCGGTAGACAGGAAGATTCTGCGAGGACAGCTTAAGGCTTGCGAAAGACTCGGTGTTACAAGCGACGGGAAAATTATTTACCTTGTTGCTTACGATGAGGCCCCGGACGTAATGAAAGAAATATCAAGACTGAGAGAAGTTACGTTCAGAAAGGTCGGCGAAGGTACCGGCACCAAATCGGATAAGGATAAATATGATAAAACTTATAAACATTTAATCCTCTGGGACGACGCGGAACTCGAAATTGCAGGAGCATACAGACTCGGAATTTGCGGAGAAATTATAGACCGAGAAGGAACGGCAGGTCTTTATACTTCAACCTTGTTCGATTTTAAAAACAGCATGCTTGACAAACTTTATAACGCCGTAGAACTCGGAAGAAGCTTCGTTCAGGCCGGCTACTGGAATACTCATGCGCTGGATTATCTATGGCAGGGACTGGGTGCGTACATCTCGCGCAATCCTCAGATAAAATATCTTTTCGGAGCCGTAAGCATCAGCGGTTCATATAACAGCGAAGCGAAAGAACTAATAGTATATTTTTACAATAAATGGTTCGGCAGTCGGAGCGGCGGAGTATCGGCTAAAAATAAATTTGTTGTCTCCAAATCCTCCGCATCCGAAATTTCATCACTTATTAAAGGCATCTCTTACGATGAAGATTTTACGGCTTTAAAGAAAAGGCTCAAGTTCTACGGCTGCTCCGTACCGGTTCTCTACAAGCAGTACGCCGATCTCTGCTATCACGGAGGAACCAGTTTTCTGGATTTCGGCATTGATCCGGGTTTCGGCGGCTGCGTCGACGGTTTTATACTTGTAAACATAGACATGATCAAAGCATCAAAAAAGAAAAGATACATCCCCTCTTTCAGGCAGGAAGAACAGTTTGCCCTTTAGCCGGTTAACAATTTTTTAATATTGCCGTAATAATTGCTTAATATTTATTTCGGAAATTATCACCGGTAATAAAGAGGAAAATTATGGAAAGCACATTCGGTCTGGTTCTTGCGTCGGTTATTTTAGCAGGAGTAATGTATTTCGACAACAAGTATTTCAGGAAAAGTTCGGCTGACAAATAATTATAATGCCAAACAGCCGGCCGCTGCTTTAATAGTGTTTCCGGTGCGCCGCTTTTATTAGCTAATAATTTTAAAGTCCGACTCTGATATGATTTGAATATATCCAGGCATTGCCGTCTAAAAACACTTCCACTCTGTAGGCGCCGCTTCTGTCTACTATAAACTCGCATTCCCTGCTTTCTACGGTGTCTATCTTTTTCCCGTTCCGTATAAATCTTATCTCCGCATTTTGAGCCGGCAGCAGTACTTTGAATTTAACCTTCCCGTTCGGCTTGACGCTGTCTCCCATGTTGTAGATCTTATTTTCCGATTCCGCGAAGAAACGGAATCCTTTCGAATCGCCGTGGTAATCGTTGGCTACAAAGCTCCGGCCTTCCTTTAAAGCGCCGTAAATTATCTTCTTGGCGTTCGCGATGTTATTCTCTTCTTTTCTAACTTCTTCGTGAGTTAATATGTGCGTTCGGATAGATTTAAAAAGAACCTTATAAGGAAAGATTTCAACCTCAAGAAATCCCAGCAGATTATACTTGTGAGCGTGCGCGTCTATGCCGCCTATGCATGTAACGCGGCGTTTCAGATTAAGCTCGTCCCATACCTTCAGCGTTTCTTCCGGAGGCTTGTCTATCGATTTTAAAGGATGAATGAAGTTCTGATACTTGTTCTGCTCGGTGAGATTTTCCATCCACTCCGACATGTGATTCCAGATCTCGATTCCGTCAAAGTCTTCAGTATCCCATTCCACCCAGGGATAAGGCGGATGCTCTTTCATGTGAGTTCTTTTTTCGTGAGGATGCGCAATGAATCCTATACCGCCGTCTTCTTTAACCTTTTTAACGTATTCTTTAGCAGATATCCTCGTGGAATATGCCTCGTTAATACCGAAAGCTAAATAATGATTCCTGTTTTCTTTGTCGTTTATCTCGCAGCCTACCAGCAAAAGAGTGTTGTTGTACCACCCTTCAAATCCTTCGTGAAGCGCTCTTAAAGTATTATGATCGGTTAGAATAATATAATCAAGTCCGACTTCGTCTGCGAGTTTTGCGATATCTTGAGCTTCCCCCGAGCCGTCAGAATAAACGGAGTGCATGTGGATGGCGCCAGTGTATTCGTGCATTTCAGTCATCAAATGTTTTAGCTAAAATAGGAATTAATAGTTAATAAGAAAAGTTATTCGGCAGTGCACTTTTTTATTTTTGTATCAATTTTTGAACTCGGCGAAAAAAATAAAGCTAACTTATTGGCCTGCTCTCTGTCTGTGCGCTGCGTCCGCTGCGGTTAGGAATTACTTAAAAAGCGTAAGACATTGATATATAATTGAAAGTAGCCCCTCCGCCGCCGATGTTGTTAAGTCCTTCGCGGAGAACGTCGCTGTTAACGGTCGCGTCCAGCGAAAATCCTGCGAATCTTAACCCGATACCGAGCGTTACTTTACCAGGTTGGTAAGTGGTTAAGTCGTTCTGCTTGTTCGCAGTAGTAGTCTCCGCAAATTGATAGCTGCCGTTGAATGTTGATGCGTAATATCCAAGCCTGACTATCAGCCATCTTACTGCTCTCCATTCGGCTCCGAGATTCCAAACAGGAAATCCTGTTATTTCATTAATCTGTTCCAATGAGATGTTCTGCCGGGCCGGAATTTTCTGCTCTGTATAGTTAAACGAAACTCCGCCTGCCAGAAGAATTCTCCTGAATTTATATTCAGCTCCGATCCCTGCCGTAAAATTATTATTCGTTGGAAGATCCCCTGTAATACCGAGATTCTCCGCCGAGCCGAACGAAGAAGAATAAGCAAGAACGGGAATCAAGCTTACTCTCTTGTTTACTTTAACAAATAGTCTCGAGTTTACAGAAATAATCGACTGATTTAATTTTGTTGAGAATCCGGCATCAGGAGTGAAGGAAGCCGACGGAAATATAAACGAGGCGCCGAGATCTAGAGTTATTCTTCCGTTTAAGTGGCCCAATATTCCTGCGTTTATACCGAGCTGTGATGCCTTGCCTTCTCTCGTTCCAGTAAACTGAGAATTCCAGTTGTTCTTAGATGAGGCATAGGCTATTCCCAGACCGAATACTAATCTTCCGCATCTGTAAGCTCCCATTATCTCAAAATTATTATTAAGTACAGCTACGTTTCCCTGCCCGGTCATATTATTGATCTGCGGAATAATTCCTCCGGGATCCGGATTAATTATGTCGGGTGTCGTCTGATT
>JBJKTB010000559.1:0-14128 GCA_046703345.1 Ignavibacteriaceae bacterium | reverse complement strand
ATTGAATGACGATACAGTCGAGCCGGGAGAAGGATTTGGAACTCACCCGCACAACAATATGGAAATAATATCGATTGTGCTTGAAGGACAACTTGAGCACAAAGACAGTATGGGAAGCGGTTCGGTAATAAAGCCGGGTGATGTACAGGTAATGTCCGCCGGCACCGGAATATTGCATTCGGAATTCAATCATTCTGAACTTGATCCGGTAAAGTTCCTGCAGATCTGGATAATTCCAAGAGAAAGAGGAATAAAGCCGAGATACGATCAGAAGTATTTTGAACCCGAATTGTTAAATAATAAAATTACGACTGCGGTTTCCGGCGAAAATAAAAACGGGGAGCTGCTTATTCATCAGGATGCGGCTATCTCACTCGGCAGGTACGACGAAGCTCGGAATTCTAAATACGAGATGAAATACTAAAATAACGGCGCGTATTTGTTTGTATTGAAAGGAAACATTAATTTAGACGGCGTAAAATTGGGAGTGAGAGACGCTATCGGAATATTCGATACAGATAAATTTGAATTCGACGTTTCACCTTCCTCCGAGTTTATCATAATTGATGTCCCAATGCAGTAACAACGCCGCGTTAACATTACGGACAAAACAAATAATTATCTAGAGTATTTTGAGCAATGAAATTAGAGGACGAAATAGCCCAGAAGCATTTTAAAAATAACTATCAGCGGGCGATAGTAAACATGATATTCAGTTATAACTGGATGATTGATCATCATGTGAAGATTTTGAAACCGTACGGTATAACTCTTCAGCAATATAACATTCTTAGAATTCTTAGAGGTCAGCATCCAAAACCCGCAACAATAAAATTAATCCGGGAGAGAATGCTCGACAGGATGTCTGATGCTTCACGGATTGTAGAAAAGCTCCGCATCAAAGGAATGATTGAAAGAAACATCTGCGATACCGACAGAAGAAATGTTGACGTGGTAATAACAGAAAAAGGACTTAATTTGCTTGCCGAACTTGATACGGTATTCAACGAGATGGAAAGCAGCGTGCTGTCGCTTTCTGAAGACGAAGTAAAAGTTCTCAACGAACTGCTTGATAAAATGAGAGGTTAGAATTAGTCCCCTCTTTCTATACAATTTCTATGATTGAATAACACTTAATTATTTTCAGGCGGAAGAAACCACATAACGTATCCGCATTTTGCGCACACATAGTTAACAGCCTCTTTGTTGGCCCAATCAAGTCCGAAAAAAGTTACACCCGGTGTATTCATCAGCGTCTTTCTGATCCAGAATCTCTTTTGGCCGCAAACAGGGCAGGCGAGTTTTTTCCCATCTATCTCGTATTCGCGGATTTCCGTTTTTTTCATTTCAGCCCCCTTTAGAATTTATACATCTGAATTCAGACTAATATAAAAATATTATTTTGTTATTACTTAAAAACTATATCATCTTTCTTAAGAAATCTGAATGATTTTTCCCGCTGTTTAACCGCCGGTAAAATTTATTTGATGTTCTTTTGAATTTCTTTTCCCCGGTGTTTCCTGTACGCGGCTTCAATACCGAATGCGAGGGCAACCATTACTATTAAAACAAGGATGTTAGACGGTGCGGTTTTTGCGGTTTGAATTATCATCAACAGTAAAGCTGTAAGACAAAGACCGGCTCCGGAATATGAAATCCACTTCTTAGAATTTGTTTTTGAGCTAAGCTTGATGTTTGAAGCGTTAACCGCGGCGAAGATAAGTAAAAATCCCGCGCTGCCCATTGTGGAGATTCCGCTGAGATCGAACAGGTTTGCAACTATCAACGTAAGAACCGAAGTAATCAGAAGGCCTTCAACCGGCTTATTCCAAATTTTTCTTTCGAGTCTAGCAGGCAGTTCTCCGTCCTTTGCTATAACATAGCTCACCCGCGAAGCGCCGTAGAGAGTAGCGTTTATTGCAGACCCGGTTGAAAGCACCGCGGCAACAGCAATAAGCGTAAATCCGAAGCTTCCCATAAACGGTTTGGCTGCTTCCGCAAGCGCGTAATCCTTTGCGTCGACTATCTTCGCAACCGAAAGGTTTCCGACAGTAACCGCGGCAACAAGGATATATAATAATATTACAAATATTACCGAAGCGTAGTATGCTCTCGGCAGCGTCTTCTTCGCATCCTTAACATTCGCGGCGGTGTTCGCAATAAGCTCAAATCCCTCATACGCTAGAAATATAATCATCCCTCCGGCGATAAGCTCAAGAGGTCCGCTCCAGGATGAAGGCTGAAGTTTTTGTGTATTTATAGTTCCGAAGCCGAGCGCTGCAAAAAGAAGAAGAATCGTCAGTTTTATTCCGACGATATATTCTTCAGACTCGCCGACTAGTTTTGACCCGACTACGTTAAGAGCGGTAAACAAAACAATCGAACCGCTTATCAAAATATGTTTCCATAATTCATGCGATCCCGGAAGAAGGCTTGAGCCGTAGCTTCCGAAAGCGTAGGAATACAAAGAAAGCATTACAACATAGCTGAGCCATAGCAGTACGTTCATTCCTCCGGTAAAGAGACCGCCGCCGTAAGCCTGATTTAAAAACTCAACCGTGCCGCCCTGACTCGGATAAGCCACAGACAATTTTGTATAAGAATAAGAAGTAATCAAAGCAATGATGCCGGCCAGCAGAAAAGCAACAGGTGTTCCGCCGTGTGCCAGCTTAACAGCCAGACCGAGCACGGCAAATATACCTCCGCCGACCATTCCCCCGATTCCAATTGCCGCAGCTGAAAGAAAGCCTATTTGTTTTTCGGAGTCAGTACTTTTTCCCATGGCTCTATTTTAAATGATTGTGAAGATAGTCTTGCGTAAAACGAAAGCAACTTAACTAATGTTAAATATACTATTAAAGTGCACTTTTCAAGTGAGTAAGGACAAAGAATCTGCCGCCGTTTAATCTTTAATATAACACATTCTTTCTTTTGCATAAAATTTTATTTTCCATTTTTAAATTAAATCCTTATTATAATCGCAAAAAATAATTATCAGTGATGAAGAAGATTCTAATTTTTCTTTTCCCGCTGTTGATTGGTTATTCAGTTGAAGCGAGAAGCCAAAGCGATATTCCACCGTGCAAAGTTGTACCGACAAAACAGCAGATCGAATACCAGGAAATGGAATTTATCGGATTCATACATTTTAATATGAATACTTTTACCGGCAGGGAGTGGGGCTACGGAAATGAAAGTCCGAAGCTTTTTAATCCGGCCGAACTAAATATCGATCAGTGGGTTAAAACCGCGAAGGAAGCGGGCATGAAAGAATTAATTCTTACGGCTAAACATCACGACGGATTCTGCTTATGGCCTTCGGCTTATACAAAACATTCCATAAAATACAGCCCGTACAAAAACGGAAGAGGAGATATTGTTAAAGAGTTTACGGATGCCTGCAGAAAGTACGGCATAAAGGCCGGGCTTTATCTTTCACCGTGGGATAGAAACAGCGCGGCATACGGCACGCACGCTTATATAAATCTATACGAAAATCAGCTTAAAGAACTTTTAACAAATTACGGTAAAATTAGCGAAGTCTGGTTCGACGGTGCAAACGGGGGAGACGGCTATTACGGCGGAGCTAACGAAAAGAGAATCATTGACCGCAAAACATATTATCCGTGGAAAGAAATCTGGGGAATTGTCCGCAAACTCCAGCCGGATGCGCTGATCTTCTCGGACGCGGGACCGGATATCCGCTGGGTAGGAAACGAAAACGGATTTGCCGGACAGACTTTCTGGTCAACCATTACTGCGGATACAATTACTGTGGGAGCCGCCGACCCCAATTACCTTAACACCGGCGATCCCGGCGGTAAAGAATGGGTCACAGGCGAAGCCGATGTTTCTATAAGGCCGGGATGGTTTTATCATAAAAATCAAGACAGCCTTGTTAAAACACCTCAGCAGCTCGTTGATATTTATTATAAGTCGGTAGGAAGAAACTCTGTTATGTTATTAAACGTTCCGCCGGACAGAAGAGGTTTAATTACACAATACGACGTTCGTGTTCTGAAAAAATTTAGAAAAATTCTGGAAGCAACATTTAAAACGAATCTTGCCGCGGGCGCAATTGTAACCGCGTCCAATCAAAGGTCGGATTCTCCCAAATTTAGTCCGGATAATATTGCGGATAACAATGACAATACCTACTGGGCCGCAGACGACAGCGTCAGAACGGCGTCACTCGAAATTACTCTTAAAGAAGAATGTATATTCGACAGAATAATGATTCAGGAACCGATAAGGTTCGGCCAGCGCATTTCTTCGTTTGAAATTAAGGCTATGGAGAACGGTGAGTGGAAAACAATTGCGAACGGCACCACAATAGGTTACAAAAGACTGCTCCGGATCTCTCCCGTTAAAACAAGTCGCGTAAAAATATTACTTACATCCCTGCACTGTGCGCCCGCGATTTCAAACTTCGGACTTTATGATGCGCCTTCGCAAGAACAGAAGAATTAATAAAATAGATGATCCGCGGATCTTTGAAGGCATTGGGAGATTGCCTTCAAAGATCCGTATAGCTTCCGATTTATTTATACAGTCTAATCGTCGTCTTTATCTTTGTTTTTGCTAATGACTTTCACAAATGCGCTTCTAACGGGAGGCGGCATTACAGAATTTTTTCCTTTTATCGCCTTCCATAAAATTTCGTTGAACAGGTGCATCGGAACCGCGTCCTCAACTGTAAAATTAAGCTTCCCGCATTCCTGAGATCCGTAAGCTGAAGCAAGGTTTTTAGCTTCAATATCTATAAGCGGATGAATAACGCTGTAGCCTGCGAAGTCGGGCTTATCTGAAATCGAGAAGAGAATAGGCGTTGCCGAAAGATCATACTGGGTCATCGGCTCCAGCCCGAGGATCAGCTCAATTGTTTTCAAAACGCTTGATGTTGAGTACATGGTATGATCAACATAGTGCCGCTTAACGTACGGCCCTATGACAAGCAGAGTTGATCTATGAGCGTCTACATGATCTGATCCGTCCTGCGCATCGTCTTCAAGGACAAATATTATTGAGCTTTTCCAGATATTGCTGTGCGATATTTCCTGAACTATTAATCCGAGCGCATAATCGTTCTGGGCAACGTAAGCCTGTGGGGTTAATCTTCCTTTTGCCGTTCCCCATGTATGATCGTTGGGAAGGCGCATGATGCTGAAATTCGGTATCGAATCTTCAGCTGTCAGTTTTTCGAAATCCTTCTTCCACATTTCATACCTTTTAACGTCGCTAATAGTAAGTCCCCATCCCGGATAAGAAGTACATGTATACGGTCTCAGATCCTCATCTCTGGCTTGGTAAACACCTTCCTGTCCTTTAACATCTTCAACGAACTCGCCGTAATCCCGTAATGTCTTGCCGTGTTTGAGCACGTCGTTCCAGATATATCCTGATGACGGAGCCGCCAGCGGATAGCCGCCTTCAAAATTATACTGCTGGCCGCGGCCGCTGTAATTGGCAGGCCAGTCCTTCTCAACATAATCGGAAGCGTATGCGGCGGTCGACCAGTTATGCCCGTCGGCGCTTACTTCCGCGTCGTCGTAAAAGTTATCGTACAAAGTAAATTCCTCTGTCAGTGTGTGCTGATTGGGCGTAATTTTGCGCGGGAAGAAACAAAGCGCCGAATCGCCGTTTCCTTCTTTAATATCGCCGTACACCTGATCGTAAGTTCTGTTCTCTTTAATGATGTAAAAAACATGTTTTATTTTTTCGCTGCCTTTAAGATCAAACTTATCGGGAATTACGTTTTGAACGCCGACCCAATTCTTCTCTTTGTAAACGTAAGGAGTGTTGTCGTAAACCTGCTTGCTGTAAGCCGCAAGTTTTTCTTCCTCCGGAAAATTAATGATTGACAGGGTGCCTTTAAAAAGTCCGCCGATGTACTGAGCAGCATGACGCTTGCCCGGTTCCGGACCGTTCGGGTTCGGCATGGATGTTAGCCCCTTTCCGTTGGCAACAAGTATTTGATCTGTGCTTTTAAGAAATCCTACTGCCGTCGGGTACCATCCCACTGGAATAAAACCAAGGCTCTTTGTTTTTCCAGGTTCGCTAATATCGAACAGAGCAAGATAATTGTTGTCGGCATTGGCAACCATAAGCACGGTTTCGTCGCCGTTAAAACAAATGGCATCGGGAGTGCTGCCGTAAGGCACTTCTGGCGTAAGCGCGGAATTAATTGCTTCAGTCTGCTTATGAAGTTTTAAATCGACGACCGATGTTGTGTTGTTGTTTGCGTTGGCTACGAACAACCGCGAATCGTCTTTTGTAATAATCATCTGGCAAGGATGATCGCCGACTTTTATTATGTTGGTGATTTTAAAAGAATTTAAATCCACTTCTGCAACTGAGGATTTGCCCCAAACGGAAACATAAGCAAAGGTTCCCGCGTGATTACTTTTCACATCGTAGCATTCGCCTTCCATCGGAATTGTCTTAATAACTTTGTCTGAGGAAAGATCGCATATATAAAGAGAATTGCTCTGCTTTGAAACCGCGAGAATAAAATTTTTACTTTTAACGTAATTTAAACCTGTTACAGCTATTTTCTCTTTGGGATATCTTTCTCCCAGCATAATCGAATCCGCCAGCGAGAGCCTGCCGTTATCAAAGTTATAAATGTAAATTAAATTGTAGCTGCTGCCGGAGACGAACAGTTTTGAATCGTCGCCGTTGAATGCAAGTCCGTACCACGTTTCGCCCAGCGGCACCTTTTGAACTTCTTTTCGGTTCTTCAGATCCACTACGGAGATTGAGTTTTCGGAAAATCCGCTGTTGGAAACTACCGCGTACTTTCCGTCGTTTGTAACTGCCATATTAAGCGGAAGATCTCCGAGCGGAACCTGTTCTCCCGCCGGAGAGAGCCTCCATCCGTTTGGAAGAAGAGTGAAGCCGTTATACTTGCCGGGAAGAGTTGTTTCTTCGCTTGTACGGCTCTGTTCCCGCGATCCCGAGCAGCCGAACGGAAGCGAAATTAAAACCAGAGCCAGTAAAATTATAACTGAAGAAAAGATTTTCTTTTTCATAGATAATTCTCAAATAAAATTGGAGGGGGATTTTTCTTTAGCCGTAAAATAATAAATAGCGGCCACAGAAGTGAAGTTATTTAATCGCATACTCCCGCCGCATAATTTGAATTCGTATGCGCAAATATTTATCCGGAATTTAAACTGTCATTCGCCTTCATCGTAATTTAGCACGGGACGCAGCCACCGCTCGGTTTCTTCCAGACTCATGCCTTTGCGTTTATGATAATCGAGCACCTGGTCTTTTCCGATTTTCCCGATGGTGAAGTACTTCGCTTCCGGGTGCGCGAAGTAGAGCCCGCATACAGAGGCCGCCGGATACATTGCAAGGCTTTCGGTCAGTGTAATGGAAGTATTTTCCTGCGCCTGAAGAAGATCGAATATTATAAGCTTTTCAGTGTGATCGGGCTGAGCTGGATAGCCCGGCGCAGGTCTTATACCGGAATATTTTTCGCCTATCAAATCTTCGTTAGTCAGCTTTTCGCCGCGCGAATATCCCCAGTATTTTTTTCTTACTTCTTCATGAAGATGTTCGGCGAAGGCTTCGGCAAGACGATCGGCGATTGCTTTAACCATAATGCTGCTGTAATCGTCGTGCTCTTTTTCAAATTTTTGGATGAGCTTTTCTATGCCGACGCCCGCGGTAACGGCAAAAGCTCCGATGTAGTCTTTAACTCCGCTCTCCTTAGGCGCAATATAATCGGCTAACGCAAGGTTCGGAATATTGTCCGATTTTAACGCCTGCGACCTGAGCGAATGAAGCACTCTCTGTACGCCGGAACGTGTTTCGTCGGTGTAAATCTCTATGTCGTCGCCCAGAGAATTTGCCGGAAACAGTCCGAATACTCCGTTTGCCGTAAGAAGATTTTCTTTGATGATCTTATCCAGCAGATCGTTCGCGTCTTTGTAAATTCTATTCGCTTCGGTTCCGTATTTTTTATCCTCAAGAATTGCGGGATACTTTCCCTTCAATTCCCAGGTTAAAAAGAACGGCGTCCAATCTATGTACTTTCTCAAAGTTTCAACGGAATAATTCCGCAGAGATGTAACGCCGGGTTTTTCCGGTTTAGCGACCGGGATTTTAGTCCAGTCCGAAATCAGCCGGTTTTCCCGGGCTTTTAGAATCGAAATGTAATTTCTTGACTCTTTCTTTTTCCTGTGGTCCTCGCGGATCTTTTGATATTCGGAATTGATATTATCAACAAAGTTATTTCTCTCGGATTCATTCAGAAGATTGCTTACAATCGGTACGCTCCTCGAAGCGTCGAGAACGTGAACGGCCGGGCCGCTGTAATTAGGCGCTATCTTAACTGCGGTGTGAATCCTTGACGTTGTGGCTCCGCCGATTAAAAGAGGAATCTTAAATCCGCGGCGCTCCATCTCCTTCGCTATATAAGCCATCTCATCCAGCGAAGGTGTTATTAAACCGCTTACGCCGATTACATCGACTTTCTCGTCTATGGCTGTTTGTAAAATTTTATCAGCGCTGACCATTACTCCGAGATCTATCACATTGTAATTGTTGCATCCAAGCACCACTCCGACAATATTCTTTCCTATGTCGTGCACATCTCCCTTAACCGTAGCCATCAAAATTTTTCCGACTTCGCGCCGGTCGTTGGAAGAAAGTTTTTCTTCTTCTATAAACGGGATGAGATACGCGACGGCTTTCTTCATCACCCTCGCGCTTTTAACTACCTGAGGAAGGAACATCTTTCCGGCACCGAAGAGATCGCCCACCACGTTCATGCCATCCATCAGCGGGCCTTCAATAACTTCCAGCGGCCTTGCGTACTGCTTGCGGGCTTCTTCCGTGTCTTCCTCTATATAATCCACTATGCCTTTTACAAGAGCGTGCTTCAGTCTTTCCTGGACGGTGCCGCTCCGCCACTCGTCTACCTTTACGGCGCTCTTTTCCTTCTGCTTTACAGTCTCGGCGTAATCAATCAGTCTTTCGGTTGCGTCGCTTCTTCTGTTAAAGAGAACATCCTCTACAAGCGTTAAAAGTTCTTTCGGTATTTCCTCGTAAACCTCGAGCTGCCCGGCGTTAACTATTCCCATGTCCATCCCGGCTTTTATCGCATGGAATAAAAACGCGGAGTGCATCGCCTCGCGCACAAGATTGTTGCCGCGGAAGGAAAACGAAATATTGCTTACGCCGCCGCTGATTTTGGAAAGCGGAAGATTCTGCTTGATCCATCTTACGGCTTCTATATACGCGATTGCGTAATTGTTATGTTCCTCTATACCGGTTCCGACAGTTAAAATATTCGGATCAAAAATAATATCCTGCGGCGGGAAGCCGACATCTTTTGTGAGAATATCGTAAGCCCGCCTGCAAATGTCTATTCTCCGCTGAAGCGTATCGCCCTGCCCCTGCTCGTCAAAAGCCATAACTATAACAGCCGCGCCGTACGATAGGATTTTGCGCGCTCTTTCTTTGAAGACTTCCCCGCCTTCCTTCAGACTTATGGAGTTGACAATGCTCTTTCCCTGAAGACATTTCAATCCCGCTTCAATAACAGACCACTTTGAAGAGTCAATCATTATGGGGAGCTTGGCAATATCAGGCTCCGCGGAAAGCAGATTAAGAAATTTAGTCATCGCCGCTTCGGAATCAAGCAGGCCTTCGTCCATATTCACGTCGAGTATCTGCGCTCCGCCTTCAACCTGATCCCGCGCAACGGACAGCGCGGCTTCGTAATCGCCCGATAAAATCAGTCTCTCAAATTTTTTCGATCCTGTTATGTTTGTCCGCTCGCCTATGTTTACAAAATTTGTTTCAGGGCGGATGATGAGCGGCTCAAGTCCGCTTAAGCGAAGATACGGTTCTCTTACCGGTATTTTACGCGGTTTGAATCCGGCGGCCATGTTTGAAATGAGTTTTATATGATCGGGAGTCGTACCGCAGCAGCCGCCTACTATATTAAAAAAGCCGCTCGCAGCAAATTCTTTAAGCACTGAAGACATCGATTCGGCCGTCTCGTCGTATTCGCCCATTTCATTGGGAAGGCCCGCATTGGGATACACACTTACGAAGCATGAGGCGATGTTGGAAAGCTCTTCGACGAAGGGGCGCATCTGCTTTGCGCCCAGCGCGCAGTTCAATCCTACCGACAGTAAATTTTTTGTATGCGATACCGAAATCCAGAAAGCTTCGGTCGTCTGACCTGATAACGTTCTGCCGCTTTGATCGACAATTGTTCCGGAAATCATAACGGGAATATCTCTTTTTATACTGGCGCAATATTCCTGTATGGCGAAGATGGCAGCCTTGGCGTTCAGCGTGTCGAAGATAGTCTCGACCAGCAGAATATCGGAGCCTCCTTCCACCAGACCTTTAACCTGAACTGTGTAAGCTTCTACAAGCTGATCGAAAGTAACCGCGCGGTATCCGGGATCGTTCACATTAGGTGAAAGCGATGCGGTTTTATTTGTCGGCCCAACCGCGCCCGCAACAAACTTTTCTTTGCCGGGATTCTCTTCTAAATATTCATCAACAGCTTCGCGCGCTATTTTAGCTGCGGCAAAATTTATTTCATACGCCAGATCTTCGAGCTTATAATCAGTCTGAGCTATCGGCGTTCCGCTGAAAGTGTTGGTTTCAATAATATCAGCGCCGGCCTCAAGATATTCTTTATGAATTTCTTTTATTATACCGGGCTGTGTAATGCACAATAGATCGTTGTCGCCCTTTAGGTCGTGAGAATGATCCTTAAATCTCTCGCCCCGGAAATCGGCCTCGCTAAGCCTGTAGCGCTGGATCATAGTTCCCATCGCTCCGTCTAATACAAGTATGCGCCGCGACAGTATTTCTTTTAATTTTTCTAACATCATTTCATTTTTAATTTGTAAATCAAACAGTTATAAAGATATTGTGTAAAACCGGCAAATTACCGCTTCATTGTAAAGAATGACAAATATAATTAAATTGTACTCCATTAAAAAGATACAATAGATAGAACGGGACAAAACAAATGATAGTGGTTACCGGCGGCGCCGGATTTATTGGAAGCGCTATTGCCTGGCGCTTAAACACAGAGGGACACGACGATATCGTTATAGTCGATGAGCTCGGATTCGATGAAAAATGGAAGAACCTTGTCGGATTGAGTTTCAGGGATTTCATCAACAAGGAAGTGTTTATCGATAAGATCGACGAAGGTTTTAACTTCAATATCGAGGCAATCATTCACATGGGGGCCAACTCGTCTACAACGGAAAAAGACGCCGATCATCTGCTTAAAAACAACTACGAATACACAAAACGGCTGGCTAAATACTGCCTCCGCCATGACGTTAGATTTATCTACGCTTCTTCGGCGGCCACTTACGGCGACGGCAAACTCGGCTTCGACGACGACGAGAATATCTGCAAAAGTCTCCGCCCGCTTAACATGTACGGCTATTCTAAAAATCTTTTCGATTTATGGGCGATTAAACAAAACGCGGCCGATAAAATCGCGGGAATAAAATACTTCAATGTTTACGGGCCCAACGAATACCATAAGGGCGATATGCGCAGCGTGGTGCACAAGGCTTTCGAACAGATTCGGGATTCGGGGAAAGTAAGATTATTCAAGTCGAAGCACCCGGATTATAAAGACGGCGAACAGAAGCGCGACTTCGTATATGTTAAGGATGCCGTAGATATGACTCTCTTCTTTCTTGAACACAAAGATAAGAACGGAATATTCAACGTCGGCTCGGGGAAAGCCCGGACGTGGGTAGATCTGGTTACCGCGATTTTTAATTCTTTGAATAAGCCGGTAGACATAGAGTTTATAGATTTGCCCGAGCATCTCGCGGAAAAGTACCAGTATTTTACTGAAGCAAAACTGGAGAAGATAAAAAAAGCCGGCTACCCAAATCCCATTAGCTCTTTGGAAGAAGGAGTAACCGACTATGTTAAAAATTATCTTTTGAAAGAAAAATATTTCGGCATGTAAGAGAAGATGCCTGCAGATTCCGCCCTTTAATTGTATGGTATATCGTCGTCAAAAAGATCTTCATCCTCTTCATCGTCGAAATCGAAATCCTCTTCGTAAAAATCTTCTCCCTCTGACGGCTCTTTATCAAAGTCCTCGTCTTCGTCCTCATCTTCAAACTCATCTTCGTCTTCATCGTCAAAGAAATCATCCTCGTCTTCGTCGTCGTAATCTTCATCGTCAAAGTCGTCATCTTCCTCTTCTTTTTTGCGGCGGGCCATATTTTTTTTCAATTCGTTTTCATCATCTCCAGCCCGGCCCGGCATTATGGAATTGAACAATTCCTCTTCTTCGCTGCCGTTATAATTCATTCCCGATTCTTCCGGAAAGTTTGTTTCTCGTTCCATCCCAAACGATCTCCTTTTTAAAAATTTCTAATGAAAATATAAGATTTTAAGCAATAATATTTCAATTTTTTTTAAGCGCAAAATAATTTTATAATTATATTAATATTATCGGAAATTATTTCAAAGTTTATAATAAAACTTAAATCAGTATTATAATAGTGTCAATACTATAAATTAAAGCATATACATTTTATGAAACTCGCTACACTTTGTTACGTTAATGATAAAAAGCACAAAAAAACCTTAATGCTCCATCGCGTAAAAAAGGAGAACGATTACCACGAAGGTAAATGGAACGGCCTTGGCGGCAAATTCGAACAGGGAGAAAGCCCTGAGGACTGCGCAATTAGAGAGGTTATGGAAGAATCGGGACTTACGATGGTTAAACCGAAAATGCGCGGCTTTATCACTTTCCCGTTATTCGACGGGGAGGAAGACTGGCATGTATTTATTTTCACTGCCGATGAATTTACCGGTGAACTGATTGACTCCAACGAAGGCAATCTGGAGTGGATCCCCGAAGATAAACTGACCTCTCTAAATCTGTGGGACGGCGATAAAATATTTCTCGAGTGGCTGTACGGAGATAAATTTTTCAGCGCAAAGTTTATTTACGATAACGGAAAATATAAGGAACATTTCGTAAACTTCTATTGAAGATTTTTATCCTTTTAATGCGGACAACCTTTACCGCTTCCAGCGGTGAATTTTTCAGTTGTAATAATCTATTAAATAATTTTTCCGTAAGAATTTACTCGGATGATTTCATTTGCGATACTTGCTGCGGTCTTCATTCTGATTGCATCGCGGCAGGTCGGTTCTTTTAAGTTGCAGATTTGGCAGATAATGCTGGGAGGCGCGGCCGCGGTTATTCTGACCGGACGGTTGTCTCCGCTTGAAGCGATCCGGGCAGTTAATTTCGACGTTATATTTTTCCTTTTCGGTATGTTTATCGTAGGTGAAGCGATGGACAGAAGCGGTTATCTTTCCGGTCTTGCTTACAATTTTCTAAAACATTCCAAATCTGCCGGGTCGCTGATCGCGTACATACTCATAGGAATGGGAATTATCTCCGTTCTTTTTATGAACGATACCGTTGCCATAATCGGTACGCCGGTTGTTCTTATGGCCGCGGAAAGAAACAACCTGCCTCCCAAGCTGCTTCTGCTTGCGCTGGCTTTTGCGGTTACTACCGGCAGCGTTATGAGCCCCATCGGCAATCCGCAGAATCTGCTTATTGCGCTTAACGGCGGACTTAAAAATCCGTTCTTAAGTTTTTCGAGATATCTTTTTATTCCCACGGCAATCAACCTCGCAGCCGCCTACTTTCTGCTGAAGATGCTGTTCAGAAATGAGTTCGGCCGCAGTATTTACTTCCGGTCTCCGGGCCCGCCCGCAGACGGCAGACTGGCATTTCTGTCAAAGATTTCCGTCCTCATTATTTTAATATGCATAGCGGCTAAGCTGGTACTAATGAATTTAAAACTGCCGGTAGATTTTAAACTGACTTACATAGCGCTGGCAGCGGCTCTTCCTATTATTCTTTTTGATAAAAACAGAATAAAAATTATCAAACATATCGACTGGCATACTTTGATTTTCTTCGCCGCGATGTTTATAGTGACGCAGAGCGTGTGGGATGCGGGTATATTTCAGACAGCGTTAAAGGAAGCTCATTTAAATATCACGTCTGTCTTCATGATCTTGACGATCAGCGTTTTATTAAGCCAGCTTATTTCAAACGTTCCTCTTGTAGCTTTAT
>JBJKTB010000558.1:0-6252 GCA_046703345.1 Ignavibacteriaceae bacterium | reverse complement strand
TCGAAAAATCTGGTTGTGGGGGAAGAATTAACATACGTTGTAAGTTATGCGTTCATCAAGCTCGGAGAAATAAGACTTGAAGTTACCGGTAAGGAAATAAGAAAGGGAAAGACCTACTACAAGACTATTGCGTACATGGATTCATATTCCGGTATTCCTTTCGTAAATCTTCATATGATTTACGAGAGTACTCTAACGCCTGATTTTTATTCTTTCTTCTTCAGAGGACTTGTGAAGAAGGACGAATATACGACGTTCACAGATTATTTTTTCCGTTACGACAGTTCGCTAGTAAGAATAATGAAAGGCAAACTGGAACCGTATGATCTTTGGACCGATTCCACCGCCGCGATCAATAAAGAATTTCAGGACGGTCTTTCTATACTTTACTATGCAAGAATGAACAGCGGAAGCAGTTACTCTATCGATCTGCCGTGTTTCGTTAACGAAAAAAAAGAATTCACTAAAATAAATTTTTACAACAAAGTAGAACCCGTCGAAGTGGACGGCATCAGCTATCCTGTGGCGGCCGTAAGACTCGACGGCGAAATGCATTTTATCAGCGTATTCGGATTAACAGGCCGTTTTGAGGGATGGTTTTCAGATGACGACGCGGGCATCCCGCTTATTGCTAAATTAAAAGTTATCTTAGGCAACGTAAAATTAGAATTAAAATCATGGAAAAGAACCGGATGGAAACCTCCGAAATATACAGAAGATTAGAAGAAGAAATTAAACTCTTCCCGTACATAGATAAGTATCCCAGATTGGGCAAGGATGTATTTCTTGCATCAGGTGTGAAAGTAATCGGCGATGTTGAAATCGGCGATTTTTCCAGTGTTTGGTACAACACAGTTATTAGAGGCGATGTTCATTATATTAGGATAGGTTCGTTGACAAATGTGCAGGATTGTTCCATGCTGCATGTTACAAACGGCCGTTATCCGTTAAACATAGGAAACATGGTAACTATAGGCCATTCGGTTACGCTTCACGGATGCACTGTTAACGACTTGTGTTTGATTGGGATGGGCTCGGTAATACTTGACGGAGCGGTTGTAGAAGAAAAGGCTATGGTCGCGGCCGGAGCCGTTGTTAAGCCGAATTTTAAAGTTCCCGCAGGTACATTGGCGGCGGGAGTTCCGGCAAGAATTGTCAGACAGCTTTCGGAGGATGAGATGGCCGATTTTGCAAAATCCGCAGAGCGTTACAGACATTACACCGAACTAACTGTTGAATCTCTGAACAAATTGAAATAAAGTTATGTTTTTTAAATTCTGGGGCACAAGAGGCTCCATTCCAGTTCCTGGAAATTCAACATTAAAATACGGCGGCAATACTCCATGTGTTGAGCTAAGGAGTAAAAGCGGTAGTCTGGTTGTACTAGACGCCGGCAGCGGTATAAGAGAACTCGGCAAGAAGCTTGTCAACGGCAATGCTGTAAATACCATAGAGATTCTGCTTAGCCATTATCATTGGGATCATATTCAGGGACTGCCGTTCTTTCTTCCTTTATTCGATAAAAAGTATAAAATAGTATTTCACGGCGAGCCTTCGCAAAACGGCGGAATTAATAACGTTCTAAGTTCACAGCTTAAACCTGACTTCTTTCCAATAGGAGCAGGGCAGCTCCCGGCTGAAATTCTATTTTCAGACATTTATCCTGAAAAGAAATACGACATAGGCGGGTTCACGATAGATACATTTAGGGCTAACCATTCTTCTCCTACAATAGCTTATAAGATATCGGAAGGTGAAAAATCGCTTGTGTACATGACCGACAACGAGCTTCTCCTGAATTATGAGAATAAGATACACGAGCCGAATGAGATAAAATCACTAAACGGAGAATTAGTTGAATTTTGTAAAGACTGCGACTACCTAATTCATGATTCAATGTACGATGAAATCTCAATACCTCATAAAAAAGGCTGGGGTCATTCAGGGAATTTAACCTTAGCAATGTTCGGCATGCTGGCTGGCGTAAAAAATTTAATCCTTTTTCATTACAATCCGGATTATACCGATTCCAAGATTGACGAACTTCTGCAAGAGACAAAGACTTTTTTGAAAAATAATGGTTCGCAAATGGAGTGTTTTGCCGCCGGCGAGGGCAATGAGTTTGAATTTTGAGACGATGTTTAATATTTTTAAGAAAAGCCGGTTATGTTAGTGGTAAAAAATTTACAGATAAACTTCGCTGAAAAATTAGAATTAAAGAAGAATCTGCTGCACAAGCTGGTTTTCTTATTAAAAAGGGATTTAAAATTTGAAATTTCCTCATTGGTTATTAACTTTATTCCGTCGGAACAAATTTTAATAATTAATAAACAATACCTAAATCATCATTTCACAACTGATATAATAACGTTTAATTATAGCGGAAATCATAAAATCCTAGACGGGGAGCTTTATATCTCAATTGAAGATGCCGAAAATAACGCCGCTAAGTATGGAGTTTCTGCTCAAAATGAATACTTTCGTCTCGTAATTCACGGAATTCTTCATCTTTTAGATTATGATGATCAGCAGAAAAGTGCTAAATTAGTGATGAAACGTTTGGAAAATAAATTGCTGAAGAGTTTTGAACCAGAGTTGTTAAAAAGCGGGAAATTGACATGATTACTGATCTGGTTAATGTATTAGCTGAAATTGCAAACGGAATCAGACAAAGTTTATCTGCCGAGGAAGTTGAAAAAGCGATAAATAAACGCAGAAAAATTAAAAGGAATGTGATCGCAGCCGCATACAGCTGGGTTTACGAAAAAATGCTGGTACAGAAAAGCGGTATAAAGCCGGCTTCAGAAAGTGACGTAAGAAGCATCAGAATATTTTCTGAAGAAGAAGTAGCCGCAATTGGATTGCATAATTACAATAATCTTTTACATTTTTACAATACGGGTTTGATTGACGAAAAAGAGCTTGAAACGGTAATTGAGCGGCTTCTTATGTTTCCCGAAGGAGCGGTTGATAACGAAAGCGTTACTTTGATGATATTATCTGTTTTTCTTAATCTTGATAAATTATCTCTTCCCGGAAGCAGATATTTATTATATTCATCCGACACAATAAATTAAAAAGAAAGCCTAATGAGTAAAAAATTAGTATTAGTTGAATCACCTGCAAAAGCTAAGACGATAAATAAGTACCTTGGTAAGGATTTTATAGTAGAAGCTACGGTAGGACATATTAGGAACCTTCCCAACACTAAGCTTGGAGTAGATGTAGACAATGATTTTGTGCCTCAATACGTAACAATTCGTGGGAAGGGCGACGTTATAAAGAAAATTAAATCGCTTGCCTCTAAGAGCAATCAAATCTTTATAGCAACTGACCCCGACCGTGAAGGCGAGGCCATCGCACAGGATATTGCAGACATACTTAATCATGATTCTGAGTCTAAGATAAAGAGGGTTCAGTTTAACGAAATTACAAAGACAGGCGTAACAAAAGCTATGCAGTCTCCTCGCGAAATAGACGGATATCTCGTAAAGTCGCAGAGAGCCAGAAGAGTAATGGACAGAATCATCGGTTATAAAATAAGCCCATTCCTTTGGAAAGCAATAATCGAAACCTCCGGCAGCAGTTCGATCTCCGCCGGAAGAGTACAGTCTGTTGCCCTGAAACTTATTTGTGACCGAGAGGCTGAAATCGAAAAGTTTAAAACGACCGAATACTGGTCGCTTTGGGCTATCTTTAAAACAGATAAAGGTGAAATATTTAAAGCCAAGCTTTTCAGCATTAACGGCAAAGATATAAAAATTCAGCCCAAACCGGAGATGAGCGAGCATGACTGGACCGAATTTCTTGAGAGCTTTGTTGCACTATCCGACGAATCAGCAGCAACGAGGTATTATGATGAAATTATGTCAAAAGACAACTTTGTCATCTCCAACATCGTAAAACGCAACACAAAGAGAAATCCTCCTGCACCGTTTATAACGAGTACTTTACAGGCCGAGGCTTCAAGACGGTTAAAGATGCGCCCCAAACAGACAATGGTTCTAGCCCAAAAACTATATGAAGGTATTGAGCTCGGCAAAGAAGACGGACTTCAGGGTCTCATCACGTATATGAGAACAGATTCTACGAGAATAAGCGAAGAGATGATTTCCTCCGCCAGAGAATTTATTAAAGACCGGTTCGGAAATGAATTTGTGCCGGAAAAGCCTAACAACCACGAGAAGAAAAACAAAGCTAACGTGCAGGACGCGCACGAAGGTATACGACCGACTTCGTTAAAATATTCTCCCGAGTACGTAAAACAATATTTAGACAACAAATCATTTAAACTCTACGAACTTATCTGGAAAAGATTTATTGCATCTCAGATGGCTCAGGCTCAGATGGAGACTACAGTCGTCGAAATAAGCGCCGATGAATTTTTGTTCAAGGCATTCGGAAACGCCGTTAAATTTGCAGGATTCATGCAGATCTATGAGGAAATTCCTGAACAGAAAGAGAACTCAGAAGAAAAAGAAGAGTACAGAAACGAATCTATTCCTTTAGGTTTGGAAAAAAATCAGAATCTTGCTCTCGAGGAGCTTAAAAAGACTCAGCATTTTACGAAACCTCCGGCACGGTTTACTGAAAGTTCTCTCATTAAAGAACTTGAGAGCAAAGGTATCGGAAGACCGAGTACTTATTCCCTAATTGTAAGCACCATACAAGACAGAAAATATGTAGATCAAACCGAGCGAAAACTTGTGCCCACCAAGCTCGGCGTCGAGGTAAACAGGATTCTTGTAAAGAATTTTCCTGATATCATCAATGAGAACTTTACAGCTTCAATGGAAGGCGAACTTGATCAGATAGCTCAGGGAGAGAATGAATACGTGAAAGTACTGAACGATTTTTATCAGCCTTTCTCAAAATCGCTTAAGCTTGTAGAAGACAAAGTTGAAAAGATTTTATGCGATCAGTGCGGCGGGGAAATGGAAATTAAAGTCGGAAGATTCGGCAAATATCTTGCGTGCAGCAATTATCCTGAATGCAAGAATATCAAATCATTCAGAGATATAGCGGCGCAGAATCAGGAGCCTGAATACACCGGCGAGACCTGCGAAAAATGCGGGGCAAGAACGGTGTTCAGGAACGGTAAATTCGGAAGATTTATAGGATGCGAAAGATACCCTGACTGTGATTTTGTAAAGACCATAACGTTAGGCGTTAAATGTCCTAAATGCGCCGACGGGGAAGTAGTGGAGCGTAAGTCGAGAAGAGGAAGACTTTTCTACGGCTGTTCCAAATACCCCGACTGTGATTTCGTAAGCTGGTACAAGCCGGTTCCTCAATCATGTCCGAACAACGACTCGGAATATATGGAGCAGCGTTACTCCGTGAAAAAAGGGAATTACCTCAGGTGCCCGAAATGCGGGGAAGAACTTACTCCCGCCGAAGTAGAAGAAGTAGAAGAGGATTAATGGAAATCGGTCCGTTATCCAGAGAATTTCTGGAATACATAAAGAATATCAAACGATATTCTGAAAACACGGTGAAAGCTTATACCGAGGATCTTCTTGGCTTTGAGGAATTCTGCGGACGTAATTCCAGAAAGAAGATAACCGATATTAATGAGAAATTTTTAAAGTCTTATTTAATTGACCTGAATCAAGCCGGGCTTGATAAGAAATCCATTTCCAGAAAATTATCTTCATTAAGGGGACTATTCAAATACGCATATACGCATTCAGTTATTCCGTCTAATCCGGCGGCGCTTATTTCAAATCCGAAGATGAAGAGGAAGCTTCCCGAGGTTACGACTACCGATTCGATTTTAAGTATTTTTCGTGAAGCGGAATTGTCGGAAGAAAAGGAAGACGCGGATCTTGTTAAAGTAATTTTCGAAATACTATACGGCTGCGCTCTTCGAGTTTCGGAACTATGCGGTTTGAACCGCGGCGATCTTGATCTTAATGAAAAGATCCTGCGCGTGAAGGGCAAGGGCAATAAGATGAGGATCGTGCCGGTCGGCGGGAAATCATCTTCTGTTATTAATGAGTACTTAAAAAATAAAACATTCGCCGGACCGCAGGACGCGCTTCTTACCGGAAGCAGCGGAAGACGAATTTATCCGAGATTAGTTTACAGGATCGTGAACAAGTATTTAAGTAAGGTTACCGATCTTAAAAAGAAAAGTCCGCACGTACTGCGGCACAGCGCGGCCACGCATATGCTCGATAAAGGAGCCGACCTGCGCGCCGTTAAAGAAATTCTGGGACACGAAAATCTTTCTACTACTCAGATCTATAC
>JBJKTB010000557.1:0-4967 GCA_046703345.1 Ignavibacteriaceae bacterium | reverse complement strand
GGTAAGTATCCTCCGGATTTTGGGAAGTTACACGCTGGCTTCCGCGCACGTCTTTCAGTGCTGCGAGAATAGAATCGTGAGAGACGCCGTTATCTCTAAGAAGCTGTCCCGCCTTGCCGTCATTCTTTGAAAGAGAAAGAAGCAGATGTTCCGTAGACGTAAATTCGTCTTTCAGATTCTTTGCTTCTTCGGCAGCAGCGTCGAAAATATGAGCCAATGCATTAGACATCTGCTGGTTGGCAATCCCCGCGCCGCTTACCTTTGGCAGATGCTCGAGAAGCTCGTTTACTTTAAGCTTCAGACGGCCGGTGTTGCCGCCTGTCTTTTGAATTATAGTATCTGCAATGTTGCCGCTTTCCTGCACCAGAGCCGCGAGCAGGTGCTCAGGCTCAAGAATCTGGTTGCCGTAATTCTGAGCTATCTCAATGGCGGCCTGTACTATCTCCTGCGCCTTAATAGTGAACTTGTTAAAATTGAATGCCATAGTTTATATTATTCCTTTCTCATATTCCCCGCCTTGAAAGGCGGGGCAATAGGCGGGGCAATAAGCTGAGCAATAGGAAGTTAAATTTTCTTAACCTCCACATACCAGTCGCTCGAGTCTTCGAGCATCTTATTGATCCTGCTTACAAGCTTATGCGGATCACTAAGGCTGCCGTCTGTAAGCAGCGCCGTGTCGAACAGCTCCTCGACGACGTTAGTTACGTAATCGTCGCCGGAATTTACTTTAAATACTTTCAATAAATTTCTTATCAGCTTATGATCTTTATTTACCTCAAATATCTTCTTCTGCACGCCCATATCCTTGTTAGTCATGCGCAGAATCTTCTGCATTGAAGACGACATGCTGTCGTCGGGATTAACAAGCACTGCGGGGCTTCCGGAAAGCCTTTTTGATTCGCGCACCTCAACAACTCTGTCGCCGAGAATCTCTTTCATCTTTGAGAGAAGGCTGTCGAAATGCTTCGCGTCATCCTTGCTGAGCTCATCGAACTTTTCATTCTTCTCTTCCACGTTCTTAAACTTGTCGAGATTTTTCAGATCAACAGTATCGACGGGCTTCAGATCGTAGTCCTTAAATTTTCTGATGGAAGACAGAACGAACTCATCGAGTGGATCGAAAAGGTAAAGGACTTCTATTCCTTTTTCCTTTAATATCTCCAGATGAGGATCCTGCTCAACCGCCTCGCGTCCTCAGCCGAAGGCGTAGTATATTTCCTTCTGATCTTCTTTAAACCTGGACACATATTCCTCAAGCGAAGCAAGCTCGTCGGCATTTTTGCCGAACGACGAGTTGAATCTCAAAAGCTGACTGAATTTTTCCATGTTGGTAAAGTCGGAATAACCGAGCTTAAACACGCGGCCGTGCTCCTTCCAGAATTCGGCGTACTTTTCAGGTTCGTCCTTTGCCTTCTTAAGAAGATAGGAAAGTATTTGTCCCGTTATATTCTGCGCTATCTTAGTGAAGACAGGGTTTTCCTGAAGAGTTTCCCTCGATATATTCAGCGGCAGGTCTTCCGAGTCTACAACGCCTTTAACGAAGCTAAGATACTCGGGGAGGAGGTCTTTGTTTTTATGCTGAATGAGAACTCTTCTTACATAAAGATCGAGCCCGTAGTCTTCCCTGTTGAATCCGAAGAAATCGAGATTCTTCTTCGGTATGAAGAGAAGCGAGTTGAACTGTATTGGCGCGTCGACCGAAACGTGAATAACGTCGGCCGGTTCGTCGGAATCGTAAGTTAAAAATTTATAGAACTCGTTGTACTGTTCTTTCTTCACCGACGACTTAGGCTCGCGCCAGAGCGCCGCTACAGAATTTATTTTCTCGTTCTCCAGGTAGATAGGGAAGGATATAAAGTTTGAATGTTTCTTAATTATATTTTCCAGTCTGTACTTGTCGGCGAACTCCTTAGTATCTTCCTTAAGATGTATCTCTATGGTAGTACCGCGTTTAATATCGTCCTGATAGTCGCTTATCTCAAAGCTGCCGAGTCCGTCCGATTTCCATTCCACTGCCGGTTCGTCTTTACGGAAAGATTTTGAGCGGATAACAACGTCTTCCGCAACCATAAAGACCGAATAGAATCCCACGCCGAATTTGCCGATTATATTATTAGCGTCCGATTTGTTCTCGGCCAGCTGCTTTAAGAATTCGGCGGAGCCTGATTTAGCGATAGTACCGATATTAGATACTAGCTCATCGCGAGACATGCCTATACCGGTGTCGGAAACGGTAATAAGTTTTTTCTTCTCGTCGAAGTTTACTTTTATTTCAAGGGGCAGATCGTTATCGGCTATATCGCTTCCCTTTGTTGATTCGAAACGCAGTTTATCAAGTGCGTCTGACGCGTTGGAGATAAGCTCCCTTAAAAATATTTCCCTGCTTGTGTATAGCGAGTGCACAAGAATGTCAAGCAGCTGTTTAACTTCAGCTTTGAACTTATATTGTTTCTTTGTTGCCTGATCAGAACTCATTTTTCCTCTCCGAATGTTTATTACTGAGTAAATGATTATTTTAATATTTTAATTAAAGAAGATGAAAGATACAGGATGCCGGATACACGATGCTTAATGTATTTATCCTGCGGCATGTATCCCGCATCCTGTATCCCGTACTATCTTTCTCTTAATTCCTTAAGTTTTTCAAAAAGCTTTTTCTCTTCGGAAGATAGATTCTTCGGCATCTGCACGTTAAGCCGTACTATAAGATCGCTTTTCCTGCCGCTGCCGGCAAGGGGAAGACCTATGCCTCTAAGTTTAAGAAGCTTGCCGTTATCCGATTCTTTCGGAATAGTTAAGCTTATCTTCTTGCTGTCGAGAGTAGTTACTGTAACTTTTCCACCGAGCACCGCAGTATACAGATCGACGTCGAGATTGTAGTACAGGACGTCATCTTTTATTTCGTAGAAGGGATGCTTTATAATATGCACATTTAAATAAAGATCTCCCTTCTCTCCGCCGCTTTTTCCGGGGGCGCCCTGGTTTCTTAAACGAAGCTTCTTTCCTTCCTTCGTGCCCGGATCGAGTTTAACCTTCAGCGTTGTGCCGCCCACAGTAATTGTTTTCTCGGTTCCGTTGTACGCGTCTTCGAGAGTTATGTTAAGATTGGCCTCATAGTCGGCGCCTTTCTTAGCTCTGTTAAATGGACTCGAATACCCGTCCTGTTTTTTAAAGCTGCCGAAGAAGCTTTCGAAGAAGTCGGAGAAACCCCCGACGTTTCCGAAGAGATCGCCTAAGTTGCCCTGAAAATTAAACTGTTCACCACTGCCGCCGCCCTGGCCGAAGTTTGAATAAAAACCTCCCGCGTCATTTGGAGCGGCGTACTGATAGCGCTTCCAGTCGGCGCCCAGCTTGTCGTACTTGCTTCTCTTTTCCGGGTCGCTTAGAACTTCGTTAGCTTCGCTTATCTCTTTAAATTTTTCTTCAGCTTCCTTCTCGCCCTGGTTGCGGTCCGGGTGATATTTCTTAGCAAGCTGCCTGTAAGCCTTTTTGATTTCTTCGGCAGTTGCGTTCTTATCAACGCCTAGTATTTTATAATAGTCTTTAAATTCCATTCAGATTACCTCCGGGCAGACGGCACGCGTAACCGGTTAAAAGAACAATATTGTAAGCGTAATTTAATAATCTTTTTTCCTTTCTTCCCGCTTTTATATAATAGAAGAGGGTAACCGGATTAGTTACCCTCTTCAGATCAAAGACAGCGAGTTTCCGTTTTACGATTATTTTATCTTTATCGGAATCTCTTTCGGCTTTGCTTCCTCAGCTTTGGGTACGGTGATAGTAAGCTGGCCGTCTTTAAATTCCGCATCTATCTTATCTGTTTTTATCTGGCTAGGAAGAGTGAAGGATCTGTAATACCTGCCGTAAACTCTCTCAACCCTGTGGAACTTGGACTCTTTAGTTTCCTTCTCCTGTTTCCTCTCTCCGCTGATGCTTAACTGACCGTCGTTAAAAGAAATCTTAACATCTTCCTTGCTTACGCCGGGAAGATCAAGCTTCAGGATAAAATTATCTTTGTCCTCAGTAATATCAGTAAGCGGCATCCATACAGCGTTTTCATATTCATCATTCTCCTGAGACTCGGCTAAACCGAATCTGCTTCCGAGAGTATTAAACAATCTGTTGAACTCCCGCTCTACATTTAACAATTCCCTTGTGGGATTCCATTTTACTAGTGTCATGACTAATTCCTCCTATCGTTAAACTTATAATAGTTTATATCAAAGAATTTAGGTAACTAAAATTGTTCATCAAATACAGTTGTATAGCAACAAGTCATGTGCCAAAAGCCCCCAAACGCCATAACTTATTATAATATAATGAGTTCAAAGGATAAATCGAGGGTTGTCGAAGTGCGACAATATGGCAGACTCAATGACGAATAAACAAAAGATAATTTAATTTTGGCATTAAATAAGACAAATATTCAGATGTTTTAATGTTATAAGGAAGAAAAGATGTGCAGCATAAATAGCGTTCAGGGGTGATGAGATAAATTTATGAATTGTTAATAGAAATTAATTTATTTAATTTTGCAGTTTCAAAATTTGAAAATTATGCCTGCAGATTTCCATGAGGTAAAGCAGTTAACTGATGACACAATAGCCGCACTCGCAACACCGTCCGGAACCGGTGCCATCTCAGTTATAAGATTAAGCGGACCGCAATCCTTTGAAGCCGCAGATAAGATCTTTCGCGGAAAGATCGAAATCTCCAAGGCATTATCTCACACGATTCATTACGGAAACATATACAGCTTATCAGGAGAATTAATCGATGATGTGCTTGTATCGGTATTCAGAAATCCAAATTCATACACCGGCGAAGACAGCGTTGAGATAAGCACGCACGGCAGTCCTCTTATTGCAAAAAAAATAATAGAGAATTTAATAGAAGCAGGTGTAAGGCCTGCCGAGCCGGGAGAATTTACCAAGCGGGCGTTTTTAAACAACAGGATAGATTTAGCC
>JBJKTB010000556.1:0-2770 GCA_046703345.1 Ignavibacteriaceae bacterium | reverse complement strand
CTGCAGAATTAGTAAGGCTTATTCAGGAGCGCGACAAATTGCTGGATAAAATTAACACCGAGAACCAGAGCTTTAAGGACAGGTTAACCGAATTTCAGAATTACGAAAGAAAAGAATACGCGTCCATGCACGCGCAAAGGGCGCCGCTACTGAAAAAAATTAATGATAACACGGGAGAAGGAGGACAGGACACGGAAGGACTGATCAGAAAAGTAAGAATCCTAGAAGAGAATTACTGCGGTGCGGTAACGCCTAAGCATCTGCAGATAATCAAAGAAAGAATATCATCGTTGGAAAAGCAGCTGCCCGATTATGAGCAGCTGGACAAGGTATACTCAGAATTAAATCAGAGATCTATGGGAACAAATAAAGACTTATCTACGCCGGATCTGATGAGCCTTTCCGCCGTAGAAGATATAGTCGGATTAATGAGATCGGCGTGTGATTACGTATCATATACTTTTGATGAATGAGATTAGTTCTTTCGTCAGGATAACAGGAAAAGGGGGAGCGATTCTTATGAAATTCAGTCCGGCACTTGCAATTCTGCGGTCTGCATTGAAGCGGTCTTCGGCAAATAAAGAAGGCGGCTGCAATACAAGTGCCGGGTGCTCGCGGAAAATTTATATGCAAAAGATTCGAGTACAAAAGAAGTGCAAAGGGGCACTTGTCAAATAGATTTAACAAGAATCAATAGGCTGATTTACTACCTAATAAAATCGAGTTAATAGTTTTTAAGGAGAATATATGAAGAGTTTAAGATCAAAATTGCTATTGATACCGGCGGTACTGCTGTTATTGTCCTTCTCCTCAACTTCTCAGCTTAATAATCTTACAATCAGTTATGTCTTTAAAAATGCTGACGGGTCAGTATTCAGGATAGTGAAATACTATATGGCCGACGGAAATAAATTCCGTACGGACTACATATCGACAGTTGAGAGTAATATAAGCGTAAGCGCTGAGGGCAGCGCTGATTTAGGCAAGAAGGAAAACTCCGGGAAAAATGTTAAGACGACGGTTAGAACAGACATAGAAAAAAGCGCAAATTTAGAGCCGCATACTATTGAGATACTTCGCATGGATAAAAAACTAGTTTGGTTAATCGATCCTTCGGCAAAACAATACAGCGAAGTCGCGCTTAGGCCGGATTCTTGGGATAATGTTCTGGCCAGAATATTTGCGGGCGACACAAAGGATTTTACGAAAATAGGGAAAACTAAAATACTTAACATTGACTGCGGCATATATCAGTCTGTACAGAAGGTGAATGACGTTTCCTGGGGCAACAAAATGTTCGTCGATGAGCATGGTATAATTTTAAGAACCGAACTCCTGCAAAACGGCAAGTTAGTTCAGATATCAGAAGCCGTAAAAATAGATAAAGAAAAACCGGCCGGCTCGTTATTCGAGATCCCGAAAGGCTTCAAAAAAAATGAAAACAATTAATAGTATGAGACGCATTGAACAGTAAATAGTTTGAGAGAAGAAACGCTGATGGCTGCTAAAGATGGGAACTGTCATTGTAATAGAAAATAGTGCACAGGTAAAGCTAATATAAAGTAACCAATAAGAAATTGACCGGCATAAAAATCAAATAAATAAAACAAACCAAATTAAAGGAGAAGAAGGATGAAAAAAGCAGTGATGTCCCTTTTTATTTTCGCCGTTTTCGCGGTCGCAGCCAAAGCTCAACAGGACGCGGAGGGCTGTAAAGATCACGAGTTATTTACTAGGATGAGCAATTTTTACATATCTGAATGTTCGGAGAATTACAACGAACTTGAGCTGCGTATAAGCAGTTCCAAAACCGAGATGAAAGAGGGAAATCTTTTTTCGATAACCTACTACTTTAATTCTGACGCCGGTGAAAAAGCCAGAAGTCCTTTTCAGATTGTAAAGAATTACGAAAACGCGGTTAAAAAGAACGGCGGAAAGATGATTTATAAAAACACTGATCCGCTGGGTGCCGATTTGGAAGCGACATTTCATCTTTCAACAAAGAAGCATGAATACTGGGTTAAGTTAGCCAAATTCGGGGGCACAGCCGCCGAGATAGAGCATTTCACTTTATACATACTGGAAATGGAGCCGATGAAGCAGGAAATACAGGCAAGCGAGATGACTGAAGCGCTAAATAAGGACGGCTTTATAGCATTATATATTAATTTTGAAACCGATAAGTCGGATATAAAACCCGAATCGCTCCCGATCGTAGATCAGATAGCCCAGATGATGAAAGATAATCCTGCATTAAAAATAAGCATAGAGGGGCATACGGATAATACCGGCACGGCCAAGCACAATCAAGCTCTTTCTGAAGGCAGGGCTAAATCGGTAATGACGGCACTGATAAATGCCGGCATTGGCAAAAGCCGTCTGTCATTTAAGGGATGGGGCGATACTAAGCCGATTGCCGACAATCGCACCGAAGACGGAAGAGCCAAAAACAGAAGAGTGGAAATTGTTAAAATATAACTGAGCTAGACACGGAGTATCCACCCCGGGGCTTCGATACGTCACCTCCGGTGACTACTCAGCCACCTTATTGTAATGTGCTTGAATGGGTGACAACTCATCTGGCTTATAATAATATGCTTGAATGGGCGGCTACTCGGTCGCCTAAATATAATGTACTCTAAAGTTAACTCAACCGCCTATAGTCAAAAAGGTCGTCGAGTGTTCCGAGCGAAGCGAGGAATGTATCGAGACGACCGGGCTAAATAAAAGAAAAATATTTTCGATAATAAATTGATTTAGTGTGTCAATG
>JBJKTB010000555.1:0-2962 GCA_046703345.1 Ignavibacteriaceae bacterium | reverse complement strand
TATCGCTTACAGATGTGCAATTGCTGATTATGTAATCGTCGCACACATTGGGAGCTATATTTTCCTTTCCCCATTTTATTACCGAAAATTCCTCGAGTATCTTTTCCGTCTGTCCGCTTAAAACGCTGTATGAATTTCTAAGAGGCCTGGATTTAAGCACTTCATCGGTTAAAATTTTTATTTTTTCGTCTTCACCTATAGCCGAAAAATCCGGGTGAACCTCGGAGTATGCCAGAAGCTCTTTTACGGCAGAATTCAGCATGGAGGAGTTTTGTCTTATATCGAGCGCGGCAAATCGGAAGCCGAATGTTTGAGCTTTATAAATTACCGGCAGCAGCACCGATTCCGCTATTACTTTTCCCTTATTGTTTTGAAGGCTGTCGTACATCAGTTTAAGATCGTTTAAGAACTCAATTGAATTCTTGTATGCGTGGGGACCGTTTTGCTTGTTGTCTTCGAGCCGGAGCGAGATAAGCAGAAGCTTCAGTCTGTATATCTCGGAAGGATCGCGCAGTATGCCGTCGGTTCTTCCCACTCCCAGCATCGCTCTGTCGTTTTCAATTGAATTGAGTAAATCCCGGCTTGCTTTAATTATGTTTGAAGATGAGCTGAGCGAAGTGTAAAGCTGTTCGAGGTCTCTCTGGTATAATTGTATGATCTGTCTTTTGTTGTTGCCTAACGTTTCTTTGGTAATATCAACCGTAACAAAAGGATGCCCGTCCCTGTCGCCGCCTATCCACGAACCGAATTTAAAAATTGCCGGCGCCGGTGTGTTGATATTATAAACGTTTTTAAGATTGTTATTAAGGTTAAAATAAAAATTCGGGATAACGTCGTAAAGGATATCTTTAAAGAAGAACAGTCCGTTCTGGATCTCGTCGTTAACGGTTACCTTGCGGAACCTGATTTCGTTGGACTGCCACAGCAGGGTTATTTCCGTTTGAAGTTTGATCTTGATTTCTTCAAGCTCTTCGCTCGAATTTATAGACGTCTCTCTTTTAATGAGCAGACGGCTTATCTTAAGTATTTTCCTGAGTATGGTTTGTCTTGTCGCCTCCGTAGGATGAGCCGTAAAAACCGGAATGATTTCCAGCCTTTCAAGGGTATCGAGCATCTTCTTACCGGAAGCTTTCTCTTCCTTCAGCTGAAGGAAGGCGTCTTCGAGAGAACCGCCCGCAGCCGGAGTTCCGCTTTGCCGGTTCGCTCTCTGTATCCTTATCTTGTGCACCTCGTCAGCCGCGTTCACAAGTATAAAATAAATTGAAAATGCCCTGACCACTTTAAATGCTTTTTCAATGTTTAAGGAGTTTATTACCCTGCCTATTTTATCCCTGACCGATTGGCTGTATTCCGCCCGCAGCCGTTTTGTCAGCGATCTTAGTTCTTCAACCGTTTCAAACAGGTCTTCGCTTTCCTGTTCTTTCAAAACGTTTCCGAGTATAATGCCCAGCTCTCTTATGTCTTTTTTTAAAGGCAGATCCTGCGAAGTATCTTCCTTAAAAGCCGTCGAATGTTTGTTCATAAATAAATTAATCGGTTTGATTTATAAAAAAATTTTCGTCCGCGTATGCCGCTGTTTTGTAATGCTTCAGTTTAAGGGTATCCGCTATTCTGTTTACCGAAGCTGCACAGGCCGGAATTTTGAATATTTCTTTTCCTTGAAGATAGTTGAAATTAAAAATCTCGACCGCGCTTAAACTCTATCTTAAAATACGATTATGCCTGCTAATCATTATCATCATCGTTTCTGAGCGAAACTCCGATATATGTCAGCTTTAGATCTTTTAATAATTCTCTTACAATGCCGGCCTGACTTTCTCTTACTGTAAGAACGGCAGGCTGTATCAGAGGATCGATCACGGAAAAATTTTCTCCTTTAAAGTAATAGTCTATTTCCTCTTCGCCTAAGATCGACTTGATGATGGCAATGTCGGCCTGATTGTACGTAGATAATATGTCGATATATTTTTCCATATGCAGGTATCCTTGATGATCAATCGTAATTTAATTAAAAAAATTTCGTGAAAAGTTGATCCACTTCAAAATAAAATTGCCGGCCGCATATCCCGGTTAACGGAATGCTGCCGCAATGTAAATAATTACTTCTCATCTTATGCAATAATATTCATAATAATCATAATATTCTTGAGATAAAATTATCTCGCAGATCACCGGACTTAAAAACTTTATGATTTTATATGTAATGCAGCAATAAATTTTATATTTTTATACTTTCTAATTTCAGTTGCATTCAGCCACATATCAGCAGAGCAGACATATGAAGAACTATCTTACCTTACTTGCCTCAATTTTTTCAGTTATTATAATTCTTTCGGGCTGTGCTCCCAAACCGATTATCCGGGAGGTAAAAGTCCCCGTAAAGGCCGGCGTCACATTTCAGCAAAGGGCCGATGAATTCATAAAAGATTTTGAAGCCCGCAAATTTTCGTTCCGCATACCGTTCGGAACAAGGGTTTATTCCGTGAACAGACATACGGTTGTTAAAAAAATAGTGATCGATTTGAATAATAGATTCGCAATTCTTCCTTTCCGCCCCGACAGTGTTAAGAAGATCTATTCTGCGGTTAAAGAATATTTCGGGCCCGAATTTGCCGGTTATTCGTTTGTGATAAATACACTACATCATCCTATAGAAGATTTTATCCCGAACTATTTCAGGAAGAATTCTTCGAAATATGATTACAGCAGGATTCCCGCGATTGTGCCGCGGCCCGCGCCTGTTGTTGTAAACTTAAGTAAAAAGTATATACCTACAGAGGGACTGTTTACTAGAAATATAGTCGTATGGCCGAGCCACGGCTGGTACTACAATAATAAAGAGGACAGATGGGAATGGCAGCGCCCGAGATTGTTCCAGTCGGTTGAAGATTTGGTTCCGCTTTCTTTTACCGTACCGTATTTAATACCTATGCTTGAAAAAGCCGGCGCTGTAGTTTTCGAT
>JBJKTB010000554.1:0-4861 GCA_046703345.1 Ignavibacteriaceae bacterium | reverse complement strand
TCTGTCAGCTTCTTTTACCGCTAGTTCAGAAGGCATTGATTTAAGGCGGGCGAAGTAGAGAATTACGTTTAAGACTTTGCTTTTTCTATAAAGCCCGCGTTCTTCAGGAAGGTATCCGATGATGTTGAAAAACTCGTTGGTGATCGGTCTGTCTTCGAATGTGATTGAGCCGGAAGTAGGTTTGATTATATTCAGTACGGTTCGGATTGTTGTTGTTTTACCTGCGCCGTTGGGCCCGAGAAGTCCGAATATCTTTCCCTTTTGAACATGAAAGGATATCCGGTTTACGGCCGTAACATCCTTGAATATTTTTGTCAGTTCGGTTACGGATAACATCAATAAAAAGTGTTAAGTAATAAAATAAATTTTGCTTTCTCTTGTTGTTTTTGCATTCAGGGAATAAAATAATTTATGTACAAGCGCTTCCCTTTATTTTTTCCCTTATTTTAATAATTTTATTGTTCAATATTGAAAGCAGGTTTAAAACCCTAAAATTCTTCTATATTGATAAAATAAAAATTAACAAAAACTAATATATGTTTTTTAGTAGAGTAAAAACAGCGGAAAAAGTTGACTATCTATAGAGTTATGTCTATATTTTAGCTTGTTTTTGCCGTTTTTTAGGAAAACCGATGATAATCAAGATTTCCAACTTAAGCGACGGTGTTCATAATTATGTTTTTGAAGAGCCTGTTGAAGGACTTGAGCTCGGAGAATCGTTTTCAGGCAATATAAAGGTTAACGTTGAGCTTAGCAAAGTACTTAACCAAATTATTGTTGAAGCGGAACTGACTTTTAGCGCGAAATTTAACTGCGACAGGTGCACGGCAGAATTCGATTCGGTTCTTACTAACAATTACAAGATGGTTTACCTGTTCGGTATTCCCGAAGAAGAGACCGGTTCGGTAAATATAACTTATCTGCCTTTTGACGCGGATAAGATTGACATTACCGAAGATGTTAGAGATTACGCTTTGCTGGCCGTACCGATGAAAAAACTTTGCCGGGATGACTGCAAGGGGCTTTGTTTTAAGTGCGGTAAAGATTTGAATGAAGGCGAATGCGGCTGCGAAAAAACTGAGATAGATCCTAGGTGGCTGCCTTTAAAGGAATTGAAGAACAAAATAAATATTAATTAAATAGAAGAGACAAGAATGCCAAATCCAAAACGAAAGTGGTCCAAAAGCAGAAGAGACAAGAGAAGGACTCATTATAAAGCGACGCCGCCGTCGTTAAGCACATGCTCAAATTGCGGTGAAATGAAATTAGCTCACCGCGCATGTCCGTCGTGCGGGTACTATAATGAGAGGTCCATGTTTTTACCTAAAAGTTAATTCATAACTTAATTCCTTTTAATGTACAATTCTGAATCCAACAGATCCAAATGCAGAATAGTTGTTGACGCAATGGGGGGCGATTTCGCCCCCCTTAACGCAGTATTGGGAGCTGTGCGTGCATTTGAGGAAAGCGGTGATTTCGAATTGTTCCTTGTCGGCCGAGAAAAAGAAATAAAAGATATAATCAAATCGAATAACCTGAACTTCGACGATAAGCATATTATCAATGCAGATCAGGTAATAGATATGGGTGACTCGCCAACCGCCTCTCTAAAAACAAAACCGAATTCATCAATAGTCGTCTGCGCAAACATGGTAAAAGAAAAGAAAGCCGATGCCTTCGTAAGCGCCGGAAACACAGGCGCGGTAATGGCCGCATCAACATTGATAATAGGAAGAGTGCCGGGAGTAGGGCGACCAACCATAGGTTCAATAATGCCTAATGAAAGCGGAGTTGCGATGCTCTTCGATGTAGGTGCAAGCGTAGATTCTAAGCCGAAGCACTTACTGGAGTATGCAGTAATGGGCAGCATCTTCACAAAAGAAATGTACGGCATAGCCAATCCCAAAGTAGCGGTTCTGAGCGTGGGCGAAGAAGATACAAAAGGAAACGAGGTTACTCTGGCCGCTGCCGATCTGATCAAAAAAACAAGCCTCAACTTTATAGGCAACGTTGAAGGACGCGATATATTAAAGGGAACTGCACACGTAATAGTATGCGACGGGTTTGTGGGAAACATAGTTCTTAAATTCGGCGAGGGAGTGCTTACTTTTCTGAAATATAAATTTAAAGAGTTTGCCGGCAAAGGATTTTTAACTAAATTAAAAATCGGTCTGGTTAAGAGTACGCTGAAAGATATATTAAAAGATTTTGATTATCAGGAATTCGGCGGTGTACCGCTGTTAGGAATAAACGGAATTACAATTATAGGCCACGGCTCCAGTACAGTAAAAGCTATTAAAAACATGGTGCTTAGAGCTAACGAGATGTACAGCAAGGATTTGGTGAGTAAAATCGAATCTTCAATAAAACAATTTTCTTCTATAACATAAACGGGATAATGATGAGCGAAAAAAAATACAATGCCGTTATTACAGGGGTAGGGATGTATGTACCGGATAGAGTTTATGACAACGCTTATTTTGAAAAGATAGTAGATACAAGCGACGAATGGATAAGGACGAGAACCGGCATTAGAGAACGCAGAATTTTAGAGAACGGCGCAACAAGCGATCTGGCAACCGGCGCGGCGCTAGATCTTTTGAAATCTAAAAATATGTCCGCCGAAGAAATTGATGTAATAATAGTCGCAACAGTAACACCTGATATGTTTTTCCCTGCAACCGCTTGCCTTGTACAAAATAATATTGGCGCAAAGAACGCGTGGGGATTCGATCTTTCAGCCGCATGTTCCGGCTTCCTTTTTGCTTTTCAAACCGGGTGTTCATTAGTTGAGGGCGGAAGATATAAAAAGGTGATGGTAATAGGTGCTGACAAAATGAGCTCAATAGTAGATTATACAGACCGAAACAACTGCATACTATTCGGCGACGCCGGCGCGGCTGTTTTATTAGAACCCAGCGAAAATCCGAATGCAGGACTTCAGAATTCGCTCTTAAGAGTTGACGGCTCCGGTAAAGAAGCCCTATATATGAAAGGCGGAGGAAGCTTAAATCCGCCGACACACGAAACCGTCGATCAAAAAATGCATTACCTTTACCAGGACGGCAAAGCCGTATTCAAAGTAGCGGTTAAGGGAATGGCCGACATCTCCTACGAGATAATGCAGAAGAATAACTTAGCTTCGGAAGATATTGCATATCTTGTTCCTCACCAGGCTAATTTAAGGATTATTGATGCTACTGCCGAAAGGATGGGACTAAGCAAAGATAAGGTGATGATAAATATAGATAAGTTCGGCAATACTACCGCTGCAACTATCCCTCTTTGTCTGGTAGAGTACTACCGCAGCGGCAAGCTGAAGAAAGGCGATAAGATTATATTAGCTGCTTTCGGCGCCGGTTTTACATGGGGCGCTAGTTATCTGGTTTGGGATCTTGATTAATATTTTCACAAGTAAATTTTAACGGCAAATTCTAAATGAGCAAAAAAGCTTTTTTATTTCCGGGACAAGGCTCGCAGTATGTAGGTATGGCGAAAGATCTTTTCGACAGCTCGGTAGAAGCCAAAGAAATGATAAAAACCGCAGATGATGCTCTCGGAGTCAATCTTTCTTATATCATGTTTAACGGACCCGAAGAACAATTAAAACAAACAGAGTTTACTCAGCCGGCAATTTTCTTACACAGTGCCGTACTTGCAAGCATCATAAGAACTCTTCATGCGGATGCAGCGGCAGGGCATTCTCTCGGCGAATATTCTGCGCTAGTTGCTGCGGGCGCGGTCCAGTTTCATGATGCGGTGAAGCTGGTAAGATTCAGAGGCCAGGCGATGCAGAAGGCGGGAATTGATAACCCGGGTACGATGGCCGCAGTTATAGGGCTCGATCCCGCGAAGGTTGATGATTTCTGTAAAGAAGCTTCTTCTGCGGGAATTGTGCAATGCGCAAATTTTAATTCGCCGGGACAAATAGTTATATCCGGCTCGATAGACGGTGTTCGTAAAGGAATGGAATTATGCAAGGCGGGCGGTGCAAGAATGGTTAAGGAACTGGTAGTAAGCGGTGCTTTCCATTCGCCTCTTATGCAGCCGGCGAAGGAAAGGCTTAAAGAAGTGCTTGACTCCAGCAATGTTTACGAAGCAAGATTTCCCGTTTATGCTAACGTTACGGCGTCTCCGGTTACTTCAAGCGATGAGATAAAGCATCTGCTTTATGAACAGGTAACCTCGCCGGTTAGATGGGAAGAGACGATTGTTAACATGATAAACGACGGGATAGATGAGTTCTATGAGGTCGGCCCGGGCAAAGTACTGCAGGGACTAGTGAAGAGAATTAATCCGGACGTTAAATGTTTCGGCATCGATAAATACACAGACGTGGAGAAATATATCTGATGGAAGAAAAATTCAAAAAAGAAATAAAAGGATTGATGATCGATCCGGCCATCTTCACTTTTAATTTCGGTTGCAGGTGCGGAGGCGAGTGCTGTTATTACGGTGTGTACACCGACTTGAAAGAGCACGATCTTATAATGAGCATTAAAGATAAGATAATTCCGCTGATGGATGAGAGCCAGACAACCGATATTTCGAAATGGTTCGAACCGCCTGAAGAGGATTCCGATTTCGATTCGGGCGTGGCCGTCGGGACCGAGCTTTTCAACAACAAATGCGCATTTCTGGATAAGGACGGACTTTGCACTCTTCAGAAACTGGCAACCAACGAAGGCGCGCACAAATGGAAATACAAACCGCTGTACTGTGTATTATTCCCGCTTACGGTTTATGAAGGAGCTCTTACTATAGATTACGAGCATATCGATCGTCTTAAAACCTGCAACAAGACACCGTCGGGACAGCTATCGATATACGAAGCCTGTACCGAGGAATTAAAGCATCTTTT
>JBJKTB010000553.1:0-6583 GCA_046703345.1 Ignavibacteriaceae bacterium | reverse complement strand
GGGAAATTTAACGCCTCGAAATTATAATAATCTGATTCAAGCTCCGGACCTTCGTATACAGAGAATCCCATTCCCTTGAAAATGTTTTTCATCTCGTCAAGAGTTTGAGTAAGCAGATGCTTGCTGCCTATTCGTTTTATAATACCAGGCAGCGTTAAATCCGTTTTAGCGTTTGTGTCGGAATTCGACGACTCGATTTTTTCTTTTGTGCTGTTGAATAATTCCGTAATATCACTACGGAGAGCGTTAAGCGTCTTTCCGAAAAGTGGCTTTTCTTCTTTGGAAACGTCTTTCAGATCTTCAAACAGACCGGCTACAAGGCCGTTGCGGCTCAGGTATTTTATTCTCACCTCTTCTAGACCCTTCAGGTCTTTTACACTCGAAATCTCCTGCTTGAAACCGTTCTCTACTTTCTGAATTTTTTCTTTTAGCATGGCAACGCGAAAATTTAAAATAATACCCCCTTGATAAGCTTGCGCAAACCAAGAGGGCAAATAAAATTAGTTAGCTGAGAATTTTACTATTTCGGTAAAAGCGGCCGGATTTTCGGCTGCGAGGCTGGCCAATACTTTTCTGTTTACGGCTACGCCTTTTTCCGATAAAGCATGCATCAGGCGTGAGTACGTCGTACCGTTAAGACGGGCTGCGGCGTTTATCCTTACTATCCATAACTGCCTGAAAATTCTCTTTTTAAGCTTGCGGTCGCGGTACGCGTGTACCAAGCCTTTTTCAACGTGATTCTTCGCTACTGTGTATACCTTGCTTCTGGCGCCCCAGTATCCCTTTGCCTGTTGTAATAATTTTTTGCGCCTTCTGTGTGAAGCTACTTTATTCTTTGAACGTGGCATTTCTTATTCCTCTTTATTTGTCATTATTGAAGCATAATTTTGACACGTTTCTCTTCGGATTTCGATACCTGCGTGGCGTGTCTTAATTTTCTTTTTCTCTTGGTAGATTTTGAGCTTAGTATGTGGCTCTTATATGCCTTGCTCCTTTTGTACCTGCCTGATGCGGTCTTCCTGAATGTCTTTCCGGCGCCGCTGTTGCTTTTCATTTTTGGCATTTCATGTCCCTGCGATTATTATTTCTTTTTACCTTTAGATTTCAATGGTATAAGTATAACGCTCATGTTTCTCCCTTCCATTCTTATGGGAGATTCAACTTTAGCTATATCTTCAATCTTCTGTATAAACCTGTTCAACAGCTCTTCACCCTGCTCTGTATAGGCCATTTCGCGTCCCTTAAACATAACTACTACTTTTACTTTATTTCCTTCTTCAATAAAATTTTCAGCGTGCTTGGCCTTGAATTCGAAATCGTGAACGTCAGTGTTCGGATGCAGTCTTATCTCTTTTAACAAAGATACCTGCTGATTCTTCCTTTGACTTTTTTCTCTTTTCTGCTGCTCGTATTTGAATTTCCCGAAATCTATTATCTTGCATACCGGTGGCTTTGCCTGCGGCGCTATCTCTACAAGATCCTGCGCCCTTTCGGAAGCTAATTTTAACGCATCTTTCGAGGTGAAAATACCGAGCTGCGTTCCGTCAACATCTATTACTCTAACTTTGGGAGACTTAATCTCCTCGTTAATCCGTACACTATCTACTTGAGCGATTGAATACCTCTCTAATTTGTTGTTGAATATTTCTGATTAATTTCAACCTTAATATTATCAATAAAATCGGACAAAGACAAAGCTCCAATATCACCTTTTTTGTGTTTTCTTACCGAAACGGTATCCGACTGCTGCTCTTTTTCGCCCACTATAAGCATGTAAGGGATCTTCTGAGTCTCCCAGTCGCGTATCTTGTAGCCGATCTTCTCGTTGCGCTCGTCCAGCTCAGCCGAGAATTCGTTCTCTTTTAATTTTCCGAATACCTTCTCAGCGTAATCGTTGTATTTTTCGCTTACAGGAATTACCACCACCTGCTTCGGATTTAACCAAAGCGGGAATTCTCCGCCTGTGTGCTCTATAAGCACAGCTACAAACCTCTCCATCGAGCCGAAAGGCGCGCGGTGTATCATTATCGGTCTGTGCCTCTGGTTGTCGCTTCCAACGTACTCAAGATCGAAACGCTCGGGCAGGTTGTAATCTACCTGTATGGTGCCTAATTGCCATTTCCTGCCTAAGGCATCCTTTACCATGAAATCCAGCTTCGGCCCGTAAAACGCTGCTTCGCCGTATTCAACTACGGTCTGTATTCCCTTTTCTTCGGTGGCTTCTATTATAGCTCTCTCGGCCTTTTCCCAGTTCTCGTCGGTGCCTATATACTTAGTTTTATCTTCAGGATCGCGCAGCGAAATTTGAGTTGTGAACTCCTTAAAATCCAGGGCTTTAAAAATCAACAAAATAATATCTATTACTTTTATAAATTCATCTTTAAGCTGGTCCGGTCTGCAGAAAAGATGCGCATCGTCCTGCGTAAATCCTCTTACGCGAGTAAGTCCGTGCAGTTCCCCGCTCTGCTCGTAGCGGTAAACTGTGCCGAACTCTGCGAACCTTAATGGAAGATCCTTGTACGAACGCGGCTTGCTTCTGTATATCTCGCCGTGATGAGGACAGTTCATCGGCTTTAAAAGAAATTCTTCTCCTTCTGCGGGAGTGTGAATCGGCTGAAAAGAATCTTTGCCGTATTTTTCATAGTGCCCCGATGTTACGTATAATTCCTTCTGGCCTATATGCGGAGTAATTACCTGCTCGTAACCGTACTTCGCCTGCACTTCTCTGAGGAAGTTCTCGAGTCTAGACCGAAGCATCGCTCCCTTTGGCAGCCATAACGGCAGCCCTTGCCCTACTTTTGAAGAGAAGGTAAACAGCTCAAGTTCTTTTCCGATTCTTCTGTGATCGCGTTTCTTTGCCTCTTCAAGAAATTCGAGATAATCATCGAGCATCTTTTTCTTGGGGAAAGTAATGCCGTAAATTCTCGTTAGCTGTTTGTTGTGCTCGTCCCCGCGCCAGTACGCGCCCGCAATACTAAGAAGCTTAATTGCCTTTATCGGAGCGGTATCCGGAAGATGAGGACCGCGGCATAGATCGGTGAAATTTCCCTGAGTATAAAATGTAATCTTGCCGTCTTCAAGACCGTCGATCAGTTCTAATTTATATTCATCGCCTTTTTTGCCGAAATAATCCAGCGCGTCAGCTTTTGAAACTTCTTTTCTCGCGTACTTTTCTTTTTGAGCCGCGAGCTCGGCCATCTTTGCCTCAATTTTTGGAAGATCGCTCTCCGTAATTGTAACGCCTTCTTTCGGATCAACGTCGTAATAAAAGCCGTTCTCTATGCTGGGCCCTATGCCGAACTTGGTTCCGGGGTAAAGCGATTCCAACGCCTCAGCCATTAAATGCGCCGATGAATGCCAGAAAGCATGCTTGGCTTCTCGGTCATCCCATTTATGCAGCACTAGTGTTGAATCGGAATTTATAGGACGAGTTAAATCCCATATCTCACCGTTTACTGTTGCTGCCAGTACCTCGCCTGCGAGCCTTGGACTAATGCTGTTTGCGACTTCCAGACTGGTAACGCCTTTATCGAATTCTTTAACGGTGCCGTCGGGAAATGTTATTTTTATCTTTTCCATCTTTGAACCTAATAAAAAAAATCGGAGATCTCTCCGACTATTGTGGGCTCTAGAGGAGTCGAACCTCTGACCTTCTGCACGTCAAGCAGACGCTCTAACCAACTGAGCTAAGAGCCCAGGATTCAATTCAAAATTCAAAATTAGAAATTAAAAATTGAGGACACTGAATTTAATTTTGAATTTTTCATTTCTAATTTTTAATTGTCTTAAGTACCGAGGGCCGGACTCGAACCGGCACGGGAATAAATTCCCACAGGATTTTAAGTCCTGTGCGTCTACCAATTCCGCCACCCCGGCAAAATTCAAACAATGGTACTATGAACTATTAATCCGCTGTAATAAGATTAAATGCGGATAAAACTTATTTTAGCGTGTAAATATAGAGAATAGAATGTATTTTTGCAAGAATAGTTAAAGAATTATTATAAAAAGAATGTATATCTATCTTTAATTATTGGTTACTACGATTTGCAGGCTGTTCGTTTTTTTTCTTATGAGCTTTATTTGCTCTTAACATTCCGCGCATAATCCGCTTAATAATTTTTTCTATTGTTAAGTTCACCTACTGCTTAACAAATAATCTATATATACGATTATCTTGCTAGTCGGCAAATATTTTTCAGCAAATACAAGTTAACAATAATTTCTGAAATTCAAGGCTGTTTATAATCAATATTATAAAACCTTCAAATAAAATTAATGTATTTAAAAAATATTTGGACAATGTCATCTCTTAATTTTATTTTAAGTATAGGGATGGGGATTTTTTTTACGCTCTTAATGAAGTTCCTTTTCAGTACTATATCATTAATCGCTTAGGGGTTAACTCCTTACTGCAGCTGAATATTTCCCTTTTGTTCGCTTTTCTCTTTTAAGAGAAAGAAAATATGTGTTTCTCATGAATGAAAAGTAAAAACCGGAATTATGCTGAATTTTCTTACAATTCTTTGGTTTGCTTTTTGATGATGAACATAAGTTAATTTTATTGACTTGCAAAAGAAAACCATTAAAAATGGGGTTACGATGAAACATACTCTACTTGTTATTTCCCTCGGTCTATTTCTAGCCTCTTCCGTTTCATTTAGTCAGAATTATTATTTGGGCGTGGGAAACGGTACTGAGAAATTGGGACAATCCTGTTCGTCATGTCATCAAACGGGGAACATCGGCGCTCCTATTTACAACACTTGGAAATTAACTGCTCACGCGGTTGCTATGGACGCTCCTAAACCTGCTTCCTTCGGTTACGACTGCCTGCAGTGCCATAACACAGGCTGGGATCCCAATGTTGTTAATTACGGCGCCGACGAATATGTTGTTAAAGATCCGAGTAAAACTCCTAATTATACTATTACTGATTCAACCGGATGGAATAGAGTTAAAAACGTTCAGTGCGAAGCTTGCCACGGCCCGTTAGGAACCAAAGACGGCTGGCTCGATATTTCTCACTGGGATTTTAATAATACAAATAAACTTAATTACAGCGCTCAGCTCTGCGGCAAATGCCATCAAGGAGCCCATACTCCATACCTGGAAGAGTGGTCGATGTCTTTGCACGCGCAGTCTACCTCAGGCAGCGTTGCTTTTGTTACGAAGAACAAAACTTGCGTCCGATGCCATGTAGCTCAGAATTTTATTGCTTACGCTAAAGATCCGGCTAACTATAAAGATACTATTCTCGTTACCGGAAGCGATATTCAGCCGATCACCTGCGTTGCCTGCCATGATCCCCACGACGCAAAGTATCCTGGTCAATTAAGATTTGATATTACTGGTTCAAAGGTAATATGCGACCAGTGCCATACAACCGGCATTGATTCGGTTAATATAAATGTCGCTCCGCACCACACAACGTCAGAAGCCTTAACCGGTTCTAAACTTTTCGGCTATCAGTATCCCGGTCACACTTACAGCAACTCCGGCCACACTTACGCGGCTACCGAGAGATGTATAAACTGCCATGTTAATACTTCTCCTGATGCCCAGGGTAACCCGAGCACCGGCCACACTTTCGAGCCCAGAGTTCAGGCTTGTATAGTTTGTCATAGCGATTATTATACTTCCGTCGATACCGCGGATCCCGCTAAGAGATTTGACTACCGCGGTGTTCAGACAAAGACTAAAAGCTTGATTGATTCGCTTCAAGCCGCTATCACAGCTCATGCTGCCGATTCTTTAACGGCGGTTTACAAAGAAGCCGTATATAACCTCGAAGCCGTTCAGTCGGAAGGAAGCTACGGAATTCATAATACAGCGTTGGTTCAGAAGCTCCTGCGTGATGCTATCGCCAGCTTCAGCGGCGTATCCGGCGTTGAAAACACCGATGCCGTCCCAACAACTTATTCTCTTAGTCAGAATTATCCGAATCCGTTTAATCCTTCAACTACTATAAGCTTCTCTATTCCTCAAGGCAACGACGTTAAAGTTGTTGTGTACGATGCTATAGGCCGTGAGGTAGCTACTTTAATCAATTCTTATCTAGCCAGAGGCAGCTATAAAGTTGAATGGAACGCCGGCTCGTATCCGTCGGGAGTTTATTTCTACCGGATATCGACAAAGAATTTCAATATGGTTAAAAAAATGGTTCTTCTTAAATAGTAATTACTCGTCGCAAAGAGCAGGCTCTCCCCTGCTCTCTGTCGCCGGGCATGTTCATTTATTAAATAAAATGTGTAACCAAGATCAGGAGGAAAAATGTTTAGGAAATTAGTCTTTAGTGCTTTGTTTTTGGCCGCTCCGCTTTTAATGGCTGCTACCGATTCTACTGCTACCGCGGTTCACGGTTTTGTCGGCGCTGAAGTATGCGGTATGTGCCATAGAACAGAAAAGCAGGGAAAGCAGTTGGATATATGGAAAGAAAGCAAACATGCTCAGGCCTTCAAAACTCTTCAGACAGCTGAAGCTGACAAGATTGCTAAGGAAAAAGGATTCAGCACACCGGCTGCCAAAACTCCGGAATGCTTAAAATGCCACGTTACGGCTTACGGCGTTGATGCTAAGCTTC
>JBJKTB010000552.1:0-8428 GCA_046703345.1 Ignavibacteriaceae bacterium | reverse complement strand
TCGTCTACAGTTCGAAACTAGCCATTAGAAGTATGAAGATAATAAACGAATCCGCTTATGCGGTAAGTCTGCATGTGTATCCGTTTATTCAAATGGATAAAGAAAAATATACGGACATAAATTTGTCTGCTGATCAAAACGGATTTTCTTTTAATCATAAAGAATATCCCGACGGCTGGATGAAAGATCATAACATACCGTTTATTGAAAATCTAATAGACGTTTTTCTGATTAATAAAAGGCATGACGACTGGGGTACCTATAGAATTATAAACAGATCAGGCGATACAAGCGGAGAAAATTTACTCAACGGAATTACACAAGGTCATCTTAATAGAGAAATAAGTAAAAGTGGTTCTCCCCTAATCGCACTCGAAAATGATTTTGAGATACCCGCGGAAAAATCAGTTGAATATAAAATCGTCAGAGGCGTTGATGCCGATTCAAGCGAGGCAAAAAACGGATTACTTAATGCTTGTAAGAAATTAATGGATGAAAATCTTAATAAATATTTACTAGAGGATGAACAAACTTATGCCGGAATACCGAAAATAAAATTCAAGAATAAAGAATATGAGTCCGTTTACTGGAACGCATTTTCTTTACTTCGGCAGTGCATGATGCCTGCGGAAGGAAAGTGCGGTTATAATTATTATATCTTTTCGAGGGAGCCGAAGTGGGGCTGGGGTTACGGCGGACAGGTATTTCACGAAAGCCTTTCCATGCTGGCGTACATTTACATGGATCCGTTAAGCGCCGAAAACTCGCAGAGAGTTTATATGCAGCGGCAGCATGAGGATGGATACATAAATTACAGAACCGGACCTTATCTCGACGAGACAATTCCGACAAACGGCGAGCTTACTTCATCAGCGCCGTGGTTTAACTGGGAGAACTGGGAAATATACAAAGTTACACGAGATGATAAATTTCTTAAAGAAGCTTACAAATCGGGAAAGAAATTTTTCGAATTCTGGCTGAAGAACAGGGATAAAAATAATGACGGATTGTGTGAATGGGGAGGAAACGCTGAGCTGGAAAGTGTGCGTGATGCTTATGTTGCGGTTTGGGATCAGGTGGGAGATCCAGCTAATTTTGACGCGCTCGGATTGAACCTGATGCTTGTTAAAGAGGCGAAGTCACTTGCGAAGTTGGCGAAAGAATTAAAACATATTAAGGACTATAAATATTTTACCGAAGACGCTGCAAAGAGAACTGATTTAATCAATAAATATATGTGGGATCCCGCTACCGGATTTTATTACCAGATAAATAAGAATGATCACAGCTTTACTTTCAAAAAAAAGAACGATTTAAAGAGAAAAGAGATAATCGCGTTTCTCGCTTTATGGGCCGGCGTTGCAAATAAACAGCAGGCAGCGCAACTTGTTAAACATCTTACAGATGAAAAGGAGTTCTGGCGGAAATACGGAGTACCTTCGCTTTCCGCCGATGATCCGTATTACAATCCCATAGGATACTGGAACGGACCGGTGTGGGTTCCCTGGAATTATCTAGTGTTCAGAGGATTGATTGACTACGGTTATAAAACCGAAGCTAAAGAACTGGCGGCAAAAGTCCTAACTAACGTCGGATATCAGCTTAAAACGAATCACTGGTTCTGGGAATTTTACAGCGCCGATGATCTTCAAGCCGGCTGGCACAAGACTTACATCTGGGCAGGAATTGTTGCGAGGATGCTGATTGACTTAAATAAGTTATAACGCATTGATCAGAGAAATATAAAAATCTAATAAAACTTAAATCTGAAATTCAATCATCGCAAAAAACTGATTGATAAGGATTAAAAAATGAAAACGAGATAGATATAAACGTTCAGATTATAAATTATGGTTAAGAGAATTACATTAAAGCAGGTTGCGGAAGAGCTCGACATCTCGATGATGACCGTTTCGAGAGCATTGAACGGAAGTCCGAACGTAGATAAAGTTACTAAGGCAAAGGTAATTAAAACTGCGCGGCGATTGGGTTATTCGCCGAACCATATTGCAAAGAGTCTTGTCCAGAGAAGAACGCAGACTATCGGAGTAGTTATTCCCGAGATAGCTCATTCGTTTTTTCCAGAGGCGATAAGAGGCATAGAGGAAGCCGCGTACGATGCCGGATATCAAATAATGCTGACCCATTCGGCCGAAAGCGGAAAGAGGGAATATTCCGCTATACAGACCTTAGCCTCGAAAAGGGTGGACGGAATTCTTATTTCAGTTGCGCAGTCGGATACTGATCATTCGGTTTACAAACACGCAATGAAGCTCGGGCTGCAACTGGTTTTTTTCGACCGTTGTGTTTACGGCATCGGCGCAAGCTGCATCGGCATCAATGATGAGGAGAGCGCGAGAGAAATTACGGAACATATGCTTAATCACAGATACAAAAAAATAGCTCATCTAAGCGGGCCCGTAAATATATCAATCGGAAAAGCCAGACTTAACGGGTTTAAAAAAGCTTTCGAGAAAAATCAAATTCTTTTTGATGATGAGCTTATAGTCGAATCCGGATTTCATGAAGACGGCGGCTACAACGCGATGAAAAAATTGCTTGCGCTGCCGTTAAAGAAAAGGCCCAGAGCAGTTGTCGCGGTTAACGATCCGGCCGCTTTCGGAGCTATGAAAGCGGCGATTGAAGCCGGTTTAAAAATTCCGGAAGACATTGCAATTGCCGGGATATCCGACGACATAAGAGCCGAACTTATGATTCCTCCCTTGACGACTATGCGTCAGCCGGCTTATGAGGTTGGGAAGACTGCCTGCAGGAAATTAATAGCGCATATAGAAAATAAGAAAGAGCCCAGCGAGGATATAATATTGACTACGGATTTAGTAGTTAGAAAATCCTGCGGATGCAACTAAAAGTTTGAAAAGATCTAAAGTCAAATAAATAATTTCATAATTTGCTAAAGGGAGCAAACGATATGAGTGCAATAGGATTATCCTTTGTGGACTGGCTGATCATCGCGATCTATTTCGGATTCGTGATAGGGATAGGATTCTATCTTAAAAAATTCACGAAAAACGAGAACGATTTTTTCCTCGCCGGCAGAAAGAACAGCTCATGGGTTGCGGGACTCGCGTTCTTGTCAGCCAACCTGGGTGCTTTGGAAATTTTGGGAATGACCGGGAATACGTTCAAGTACGGAATGTACGTTGCGCATTTCTACTGGATCGGCGCGATACCGGCCATGCTGTTCTTGGGTATTTATATGATGCCGTTCTAATACAGCAGTAAGATAAAATCGGTTCCCGGATATTTAAAGCTCCGTTTCGATGAGAAGACAAGGGTACTCAACGGAATCGCTTTTGCAATTATGACGCTTTTGGTTTCCGGAATTAATTTATACGCTATGGCTCTGGTTCTTCATACTTTCTTCGGATGGTCTTGGCACGTAAGTATGTGGGCTTCGGCTTTAACCGTAGCGGTTTACGTTACTCTCAGCGGATTGATGTCGGCCATCTTTACCGAGATCATCCAGTTCTTTTTAATATGGTTCGGCTTGTTTCTTGTGTCGATTCTCGGACTTATAGAATTGGGCGGCGTTCACCAGGTACTTTCGAGAATTCCCGATTCGTTCAACACACTGTGGTCAACATCCGGGAATGCGGCGCAGAACGGAATGATGGTGACTTGGGGAGGTATAGTTCTCGGTCTCGGATTCGTTCTTTCGTTCGGCTACTGGACCACTGACTTTTTAGTCGTGCAGAGAGCATTTTCGGCAAAGGATCTCCGCTCGGCAAGGATGACTCCAATTATCGCTTCATTCTTTAAAATGGCTATACCGTTCATTGTTATTCTTGCAGGACTTATCGCTCTTGTTCTCGCTCACGAGCCCAACAGCGGATTTCATCTTATTACTGATAACGGACATATTAATTACGACTCTGCGCTGCCGCTGCTGATAGCGAGATATTATCCAACCGGACTCGTTGGGCTTGGAGTAACCGCTCTGCTTGCGGGTTTCATGGCCGGACAGGCGGGGAATATTAGCGCGTTTAACACAGTCTGGACTTATGATATCTATAAATCAATAATAAATAAAAACGCATCCGAAACCCATCTTCTCTGGATGGGACGCGCTGCAACGATCGTGGGAATAATCATCAGTCTCGGCACAGCTTACTGGGCGATGAGCTTCCCGAGTATAATGGATTACATGCAGGCTATCTTCTCATGGGTAAATGCCCCGCTGTTCGCTACCATGCTGCTGGGGATGTTTGTTGTCTGGATTACACCTTCCGGAGCCTTCTGGGGATTGATAGCCGGTATGGGATCATCGTTTGTTATGTATCTCGCTGTAAGATTCGAATGGATTAACAGGAGTTTGGTTACGCTTTCGAGCCCATCTAGCGAAATGGCTGCAAATTTCTGGAGAGCCTGGTGGGCATGGCTAATCTGTTTCGGAGTAACCATCATCATCAGTTTGTTCACGAAAAAGAAGCCGAAAGAAGAGTTGGTCGGACTTGTTAAAGGCTTGACGAAAGAAAACGTTAATAAAGAAATCAGCTTTTTCAAACGACCTGAGTTTTTTGCTATTATATCGCTTATCGTACTTATAATTTTAAATATTTACTTCTGGTAATTAAGGAGGCGGAATATGAAACCGATTTGGTTCTTCGTAGGATTAATTCTTTTATTGATGGGGCTGGTTATTTTAATAACGGGAATATATTCATTATTTAATCCGGCATCCGATAAGAAGGTGCTCGCCGATCTTCATCCGGATATCTGGTGGGGCGGTGTTATGATAGTTGTCGGTTTAATCTATGTAATAAAGAATAAAAATGTCAAGATTTCTTAATTCACAAAATGTAAATTCTTCCAAAGAAGATAGTTTTGAATTCGGCGTAAATTTAGGCAGACTGTTCGAAAAGGAACCGCTTGTATTTCAATCGCCGGGCAGAATTAATTTAATCGGCGAACATACTGATTATAACAAAGGATTTGTTCTGCCGGCAGCGGTTGATATGCAGATGACATTAGTAATTGCCGGAAGGAATGATAATCAGTGTCATCTTTACGCAGCCGACTTGAGAGACAAGTATAAATTTGAATTGGGAAATATCAGTAAATCGGAAAAAGTCTGGCCCAATTATCTGCTTGGCGTTGCAGATCAGTTAATCAAAGCCGGTTATAAGATTCGCGGCTTCGACTGTGTTTTCGGAGGAAATATTCCCATCGGCGCCGGATTATCATCATCCGCCGCAATTGAAGCCGGACTGGCAAGCGCTCTGAATGAGATTTACGGCCTCGGCATAAGCAAACTTGATTTGGCTAAATTTGCGCAAAGGTCCGAAAATCAGTTCGTGGGAGTTCAATGCGGTATAATGGATCAGTTCGCCAATATTTTCGGAAAAGAAAATCACGTTATAAAACTTGACTGCAGGTCGCTTGAATTCGAGTATTTCCCGCTTGATACAACCGAAATGAATATTGTTCTATGCGACAGCAAGATTAAACATTCGCTTGCTTCTTCAGAATATAATATTAGACGTAAGCAGTGCGAAACCGGTGTGGATATTTTAAAAAAGTACGATGGCAATATCGAAAGCCTGAGAGATGTTACTTTAGATTTTCTTAATGAACATCGCGATGAAATGGATGATGTTGTATACAAAAGATGCGCTTACGTTCTTCGGGAGAATTTACGCGTTGAGTCCGCCTGCCTCAATCTCGCTGCAGGCGATTTCGGCTCATTCGGGGAAAAGATGTACGAGTCGCATTACGGCTTAAAGGATGAATACGAGGTAAGCTGCGAGGAACTTGATCTTCTTGTTTCTCTCGCTTCTCAAAATGAAGGCGTGCTTGGATCCAGAATGATGGGCGGAGGCTTCGGCGGATGCACAATCAACCTTATAGAAAAAGATTTTGTTGAATCTTTTACCAGCTCAATCCGGAAAAATTACGAAATAAAAACCGGCAAACAGCCTTCGATTTATGTATGCAGGATTACAGACGGTACAGGCAGTTTAAAAAATATTTCGGATCAAGAGCAATAAAGTTCCTCATATTTATTAATTTTATCGGGCAGTTAACCGATTCCGTATATCACATAAAAATCATCTGAACGAGCGGTATGAAAAAATTTAAATATTTTATTCCTTTGATGCTTCTAATTTCCATTTCCTTTACCTCCTGCGGGAAAAAAGAACAGAAAAGCAGCGCCAAGACAATAGGAGTAACTCTTTTAACTCGCGGACATATATTTTACCGAGATCTCGAAGAAGGCCTGCGGAAACAAGCGGCGAAAGATAATTACCAGTTGATCATTACATCGGCTGATTTCGATCTCGGCAAACAGATAGATCAGATAGAAGATTTTATATCGAGGAAAGTGGATGCCATCATAGTTTGTCCGGTGGATTCCAAGGGCATCGGGCCCGGAATAGAGCAGGCGAACAAAGCCGGTATACCGGTTTTCACCGCCGACATACAAGCGGAAGAGGGAAATGTTGTTTGCCATGTTGCGTCGGATAACGTTGCCGGCGGAAAACTAGCTGGAGAGTACATTGCCAAATTTCTTAACGAAAAAGGCAACGTAGGAATAATAAACCAGCCGGCTATAACTTCTGTGCTCGACAGGGTAAAAGGCTTTAAGGAAGCTATTTCGAAATATCCCGGATTGAAGATTGTGGCGGATGTAAACGGAATGGGAGTAAGGGACAGAGCGCTTCAGGCCGCCGCCGATGCTTTGCAGGCTCATCCGGATTTAAACGCGATCTTCGGAATTAATGACGATTCCGCGCTCGGCGCCCTCGACGCAGTTGAACAGTTTCATAAGAAAGGTATTGTAATAGTAGGCTACGATGCTACGCCGCCTGCTGTAAACGCGATACTGAGCGGCTCATCTTTAAAAGCAGATGTAGTTCAGCATCCGAAGGATATTGGAGAAACTACTATTATTGAGATCAGCGATTATTTTTCCGGCAAACAGGTTCCGAAGCTTGTTCCGGTTAACGTGGGGATTGTAGACAAAACCGATCTGGAAAAAACCACGGCAAAATAATAATGTCTGTAATTCTTGAAATGCGGGATATTTCAAAAAAGTATCCCGGAGTATTGGCTCTCAATAAAGTTTCGTTCGATCTGTACGAAGGCGAAGTACATTGTCTTGTCGGTGAAAACGGAGCGGGCAAATCAACGCTGATGAAAATTCTCTCCGGATCCATTGGCAGGGACGAAGGCCGAATATTAATTGACGGAACGGAAGAGGAAATATTAAACCCGGGGTCAGCGCAGCATCTCGGTATAGGGATTATTTACCAGGACTTCAAGCTTGTTCCGGAATTGTCAGCCGCGGAAAATATTTTCCTCGGCAGTGAAATTAAAAAAGAAAGTTCAATCTTCATTGATAAAAAGAAAATGAATCTCCGCTCGGCTGAAATCCTTAAACAGTTGGGGGAAGATATCGATCCTGCAGCTCCGGTTTTCAAATTAAGTGTTGCCCAGAGACAGATAGTGGAGATAGCTAAAGCTCTCAGGCAGAATGTCCGCATTCTGGCGATGGACGAACCTACCGCACCGTTAACCAGCTCAGAAATAGAAAAACTCTTTGAAGTTATACGCAAATTAAAATCAGAAGGCGTGGGTATAATCTATATATCGCACAGGCTTGAAGAAATTTTTAAGATAGGAGACAGGGTAACTGTTTTCCGTGACGGCAATGTAATAAATACCGTGAACATTAAAGATACGAACGTCAAACAGCTGATCAGCCTGATGGTCGGGCGCGAACTCGCACAAGAATTTCCTCACAACAACGCGGTTAAAGGTGAAGAAATCCTGAGGCTGGATAATGTTAATTCAGGTATATTGAAAAATATTAATCTTAGTCTGTTCAAAGGCGAAGTACTCGGCCTAGCCGGACTTGTAGGCGCGGGACGCAGCGAACTGGCCAGGGTTATATTCGGAGCCGATAAAATAGAGAGCGGCAGAGTATTCTTATTCGGCAAGGAGTGCAGATTTAAATCTCCAAGCGACGCTATTGATGCCGGTGTGGCGCTACTTACCGAAGATAGAAATTTATACGGACTATTTATACAGCTAAGCATCAGAGAAAATGTATCTGTATCTAATCTTACTTCGCTGCTAAAAGGGCCGTTCATAGATAAAAGAAAAGAGAAGGATGCCGTTGGGAAATATTTTAATCAGCTAAAAATAAAAGCCCCCTCATCTGAAACTAAAGTGGAAGCTCTCAGCGGCGGAAACCGGCAGAAGGCCGTACTCGCGCGCTGGCTTCATACAAATTCAAAAATAATAATATTCGACGAGCCGACTGCGGGAATAGATGTCGGAGTGAAATACGAGTTCTATAATCTTATTAATAAATTGGCAGAACAGGGGATAGGAATAATTGTTATTTCCTCCGAACTGCCCGAATTGATAGGCATATCAGACAGAATCGCGGTGCTATGCG
>JBJKTB010000551.1:0-12840 GCA_046703345.1 Ignavibacteriaceae bacterium | reverse complement strand
TTTGGAGCCCGGAATATGCAGCATCTTGTTATTATAGGGAACGGAATTACTGGAATAACTGTCGCGCGGCACGTTCGGAAAAACAGCGATACACGTATCACAGTTATATCCGGCGAATCGAAATATTTCTTTTCGAGGACGGCGCTGATGTACGTTTATATGGGACATATGAAGTGGGAAAATCTCAAACCTTATGAGGACTGGTTCTGGGAGAAAAACAAAATTGAACTCGTTCATGCAGAAGCAACCCGAATCGATACCAATTCTAAAACTCTTTTTTTGAATAACGGCCTTAACATAAATTATGATAAGCTTGTTATTGCTGCCGGATCTCAGACAAATAAATTCGGATGGCCGGGGCAGGATCTTCAAGGAGTCCAGGGACTTTACTCGAAACAGGATCTTGAACTGCTTGAAGAAAACACGAGAGGCATTAAAAGAGCCGTTATTGTAGGCGGCGGACTTATAGGCATAGAACTCGCCGAGATGCTACATTCCAGGCGCATTCCGGTAACATTTCTTGTAAGAGAAAATCTGTACTGGGGAAATATTCTGCCGCGCGAAGATGCCGCATTGGTAGGGCGGCATATAATCGAACACGGCTTCGATTTAAGACTCGGAACTCAGCTTAAAGAAATTATTCCCGATGATCAGGGCAGAGTAAGAGCCGTGATTACCGATAAGGGCGAAGAGATTGCCTGCCAGTTCGTCGGCTTAACTCCCGGTGTGCATCCGAATATTGATCTTGTTAAAAACTCAAGCATAGAAACGGGCAGAGGAATTCTGGTAGACGAATATCTTCAAACCAACATTGCTGATGTTTACTCTGCCGGCGATTGTGCGGAAATAAAATCCTTCTCGGGCGAAGGACGGAATAAAGTTGAGCAGCTCTGGTATACCGGCAAAATGCAGGGCGAAGTGCTTGCTCAGAATATACTCGGTAAAAAAATAAAATACGACAGAGGTATCTGGTATAACTCGGCGAAGTTCCTGGATATTGAATATCAGACTTATGGTTTTGTAAGCAGCGCACCGAGAGAGGGAGAAAGTTCGTTTTACTGGGAGCATCCCGGCGGGAAAAAATGTTTTCATCTGATTTACGATTCGAATGACAGTTCGGTTAAAGGAGTGAATGTCTTCGGAATGAGGCTTAGGCATAAAGTGTTCGAAGAATGGATACGCGAGCATAAAAGTGCCGAGTACGTACTTGAGCATTTAAGAGATGCGAATTTTGATCCTGAGTTTTATTCGAAGCATGAAGAAGAGATTTTGGCAAAGTATAATCAGGCTAATCCCGGCAAAAAGATTTCACTTAGAAAAAAGAAATTTAAAATCTTCGCTTAAAGGAATTTAACTATGACGCCTATCCAAATCGAACCTTTTCAGGCATACGGGCATAACGGTACAATTGATGCGGTAAAAAAATCCGGACTTTCGGCCGTAGGAATAGGGCTGCTGTTTTTAATGATATGTCTTACCGGAGTTTCAAATTCAAATCCGGTTTTATTTTCTCTGTTAAGTTTCGGCTTAATTGCTGCCGGTTCTTTAGTGTACTTGCTTCCGCAGATAAAAGAGGCGCCTGCGGGAATAAAAAACAACAAAGTGTTTTTTAATGCCTTCACATCTCGCGGAGTACCGGCATGGACAATCGGCATTGTTATAACGGGGTTCTATACAGTTTTATACTGGTTCCCGTCTTTGATTTCGAATTGGGTTAAATTAGTTGATCCGCTCAGTTCTTGGTTAAGAGGAAGCCCGGCCGACCGGTGGTTTTTGTACGGAACCTTTTATACTCTGGCTGTTTTGATTATGGCTGCGAGAATGATAATTAAGTACAGGCACAACCGCTACCAAATTATAAGAACGGCATCCGTGAGCTTTTTCCAGTTGGGATTTTCTTTTCTTATTCCTGCTCTTCTCGTCAGGTTAAATAAACCGGAATTCTATTTCACGTACTTCTGGCCGCTTAAATATCAGTATATCTTTCCGGGAGAAATAAAATATCTTACGGCAAACGGCGCCGCGCTGGGATACTTCATGGTATTCTGGGGGGCGATGATGATTTTAATAGCAACGCCTGTGCTCACTTACTTTTTCGGCAAGCGATGGTACTGCTCGTGGGTTTGCGGATGCGGAGGCCTCGCAGAAACAGCCGGCGATCCTTTCAGGCAGAACTCGGATAAATCGCTGAAGGCCTGGAGACTCGAACGCTGGACGATACATTCGGTGCTTGTTTTTATCGTTGTAACAACCGGTTTGATTTGGCTGAACTCCGCATTCAAGGGTTCCATATTGGGATCGCTTTCGATGGGCTTTTCCGAAGCTTACGGTTTCATTATCGGCGCCGTTTTCTCCGGTATAGTTGGAGTAGGCTTTTATCCTATTTTCGGAAGCAGAGTATGGTGTAGGTTCGGCTGCCCTATGGCAGCAACGCTTGGATTTCTGCAGAAGCACATGTCGCGTTTTCGTATAACGGTTAACGGCGGACAATGTATTTCGTGCGGGAACTGCTCTACTTACTGCGAGATGGGAATCGATGTAAAATGGTACGCTCAGCGCGGACAGAATATTATACGTTCGTCATGCGTAGGCTGCGGCATCTGCGCGGCGGTATGTCCTAGAGGCGTGCTTAAACTTGAAAATCTTGAAGTTGCAGGCAGATATAATAAAGGGAAATGAAAAATAAAACCCGGCTCAAAAGAAACCGGGTTTCAAAAAATTATTTGCCTTTCATCATACCGCCCATTCCTTTAGGCGGAATAGGGTTGGGTACTCTGTTATTTATCGGAGGCAGAGTCTGAAGATAAGTAAACATAGCCGTTAAGTCTTCATTGCTGAGCTGGCCGATTCCCTGCCAGGGCATCGGCGGAAGCAGAGGTCTTCCGTTGCCCATATATTTCCCGTCTCTCAAGCACTGAATAAATCTATCAACAGTCCATGATCCTATGCCAGTTGCGGAATCGGGAGTAATGTTTGCCGCAAAAGAAACTCCCCACGGTCCTGAGTAAGAAGTAAAGTCTTGCGTTGCTACAATATATTTTCCCGGAGCTGTTAATTTCGGATCAACCTCCGGACCGGATTCTGATGCCGGATGCCCAGATAACATGCGTGTTGAATCAGGCACGGGCCCCATATTCGACATCACCTTGGGAGTATGACAGTCGCTGCAGCCGCCTATGTTTACAAGAAACTTTCCCCTGGCAATCAATTCGTCTTTCGTCATTTCCTTTTTGTCTGTCGGTGCGGAGCAGTTAAATTGCACAATGAGAAAAAGGAAAAGTAAGACGGACAGACCGAGAGCAAGAGTTGCTTTCTTCATGCACTTACCTCATATTATTTTGTTGATGATTAATTAATTTCGGCCGGGAATGTTGCAATACACAGCCGGCTCGAGTTGAGCTTATGATCAGGAAAATATTATAAATAAAAATTTTGTGACGAACCGTTCACTATAGGTAGTGTAAAAATTTAAGAAGTTTTTCATCGATAAGCAATAAATTTATTTTAGGCAAGGCTGCCGCGCATTTATGACTGGGCTGGGTGTTTTTACCGGTTGCCGGCAAAGCTGTTGACTAACAGATATTTAAATGTTATAGTATTTAGAATTAAAGATTAAATTTATTTGGTGCATTCATTATTTAAATACAACGGAGGAAAACATGAGGAATGAGGGGAATGATAATTCGGGGCACATAACTACATTCATAATCGGAGGAATTACCGGCAGCGTATTAACGTTATTATTGACCCCTTATAGTGGTAAAGAGCTTAGAGTCCGGATAGACGAAAGTGTTGATGTCTGTCTTAAGAAAGCAAAGCAAAAACAGGAAGAGCTAGTTAATAGGGCAAAAGATTTATCGGATGATCTTCTGGTTAAAGCCGAACAGCTTGTAGCGCTTGTTAACAAATACGCGGGCGGTTCGTATACCGGTCCTGTTGAAAAAATAGAAAAAGAAATAAAAAGCTTAAGAGCGGCAATTGATGCAGCAGTTAAATCCTATAACAGGAATGACGGTCAGAACTTCGGAATGCTAACCACGGAAGAAATAATAGATGATATATTTTCGGATTACGACGAACCGAATCTGCCCAAGCGTGAAGGTATGGGGAGACGGAGTCAAAATTAAGTAATATGTCCGCTAGTTCTTCCTATTCGAAAGACTAATCTTTTTTGTACGGAAGCATGTTTACATAAGCTCATGCTTCCGTTCGGCCTTACCAATCTTCCATTGCTTATATCTGATCTCTTTTCTGCAGGGCGGTTAGTTTAAACCGGCATTTTGCCGCCGGAGATTAATTTTACTTGATTGTGTGATATTAAAGTGATATCATTATGATAGCATTTTAAGAAAGGGAAGAAAATGGAAAAGATTACTGAAAAATCTGCATTTAAAAGCAGCGGTTACTTGATGGTTTTTATACTGATGGCAGCAACTGCCTTAGAAGTATATTATATTCATCTTATGGTAGTTGACCGCGACAGTACTCTGCTTTGGATTATAATACCTCTTGCACTGATAATATCTATAAGCGTAAACGGATTTACTGTAATTCAGCCGAATGAATCGAAGGTGCTTATTATGTTCGGAAAATATACAGGCACGGTTGCGCAGTCTGGGTTCTGGTTTGTAAATCCGTTTACGGTGAAAAGGAATATTTCGCTGAGGATAAGAAACTTCAACAGTGACAAGATTAAAGTGAATGATCACGACGGAAATCCGATTGAACTGGCAGCAGTGATTGTCTGGAAGGTAATTAATTCGGCGCGCGCGGTTTTCGATGTCGAAAACTTTGAACAGTTCGTCAGCATACAAAGCGAAACCGCGATCCGTGCGCTGGCCTCCCAGTTCCCGTACGATTCGAGCGAGGAGAACGAGGAATCGCTGAAAGGCAATCCGCAGAAAATTGCGGAACACTTAAGAACACAAGTTCAGGAGAGGCTTGAGATAGCAGGTGTGGAAGTTATAGAGTCGAGACTAAGTTATCTTGCCTACGCACAGGAGATAGCACAGGTTATGTTAAGAAGGCAGCAGGCGCAGGCGATTGTTGCCGCGCGGCTTAAGATTGTTGAAGGGGCTGTGGGGATGGTTGAGAGCGCCCTTAACGCGCTGAGCGAAAAAAAGATAATTGAGCTTGACGAAGAGAAGAAAGCAACTATGGTTAATAATCTTATGGTTGCGCTTGTAGCCGACAGGGAAGCGCAGCCTGTTATAAATACCGGGACATTATATCAATGAGCGAAAAGAAAAAATTTCTGTTAAGACTCGATGAAAATGTGTACGCCGCCCTTGAAAAATGGGCGGCGGACGATTTAAGAAGCATTAATGCGCAGATAGAATTTTTGTTGAAGGACGTAGTAGCTAAAGCAGGCAGGTTAAAGAGTAATTCTTCCGGCGCCGGCGATAAGAAAAACAAAACAATAAATTAACATCATCCGGAATTTTCTTCTGTTTAGGAATTCTACACATGAATTTGATTCATGTGTATATTTTTGTTTGATTATTACTAAAATAAAATTATTTTTCTGCGCGGTTAAAAAAAATCCTTAATGAAAATATCAACTATAATAATCAAACGTGCGGTATTGCTGATCTGGGCTCTTTGGTCGTCGCTTGTAACATTAAGCAATGCGGCAGATGCCCTGCGAAATCTCGGCATACTCCCTGGAAATTTTAAGTTTGTCTCCGGAAATTTCGGCTTTATACAGGCCGCAACACAAATTTACGCTTTCCCCGTGTGGATTAACGCCCTGCTTTTCGCCCTCGTAATCTGTTGGGAAGCCGCGATGGGCATCTATTTTTTTAAGGCATTTTTTGCCCTTAAATCCGGCGGAACTGCAGCCTCAAATCTTCCTTTTCTTTTCGGAGTAATATTATTCGGCGGTTTTGCTGTTATGGACGAGTTTTTAATTGCGTACGACAGGCTCGGGAGTATAGAGCAAACACATATATCAATCTTCGTAGCGATGCTCGTTTCTTTTATCGCAGTAAAGCTTCTCCCGAACGATTGATCGCTGATTCCGCAGTATCTTTCAATTCATCGAAACAATATTTAATTTGAAGTATTATTTTATAAGGGGTTAAAATGAAGAAAAATTATACTTTGTTTGAAGTGCCCGAAATCTCTTCCGTGCAGGAGATGCTTGTTAAATCAGCAGGCAGATATCAGAACAAACTTGCCTTAGAAGATCTGGCCGATACCCCCCTACAGAGAGTTTCTTACAGTCAGCTTCTGGAAAATGTACTGAAATTTGGTAATGCTCTTGTCAAGCTCGGTTTAAAGGAAAGAGCGCATTTAGCTGTGATAAGTGAAAACCGAGTTCAATGGGGAATTACTTATTTAACGGCTATGTCTTTCAATTATGTTATTGTTCCGATAGACAAAAACCTTAACACTAATGAGATACTTAATATAGTTCACGAATCTGATGCGGAAGCAATTGTATTCTCTGATAACTACGAACAGCTCTTCAAGGAAAAAGCTCACGCACTTAAAAAAGTAAGATTTTATATTAATATGGATCTGGCTGCGGAGAAGGACGACTTTTACTCGATGATGCAGCTTGTTAGAAATTCCTCTCCGGCAAACGCTGCGGATCTGCCGGTAATAAAGTCTAATGATCTCGCCGAAATTATTTTTACTTCAGGATCGCTAGGCAGGGCAAAAGGAGTGATGCTGAGCCAGAAAAATCTTTCATCAAATCTTATGGCGATGACAAGGATGATAAGAATAGCCGAAAGCGACAGGTTTCTTTCGGTGCTGCCGATTCATCATACTTACGAATGCACATGCGGATTCCTGTGTCCGCTTTCTTCAGGCAGCTCCGCGCATTTCGCGCGTTCTCTCAAAACAGTTGTTGAAGATCTTCAAAACGTTAAAGCTACAATCTTGCTCGGAGTTCCGCTTCTTTACGATAAAATGTTCAAGCGAATTCACAAAACGATATCGGAAGATAAGGTAAAATCTAAAGTGGTCCCGCCGTTAATTAAAGCCACCACCTTTGCCGAGAAGATAGGGTGGAAAGGATTGAAGAAAAAAGTATTCGGCGAATTGCATCACAGGTTCGGAGGATCGATAAGGATATTTATTGCCGGCGGCGCCGCGCCAGATCCTAAAGTGGCAAAAGGACTGAGGGATTTCGGTTTTAACTTTGTGCAGGGTTACGGACTTACAGAAACGTCTCCAATCTTAGCTCTAAATAGACTTGATGCGTTTAAGGATGATGCGGCCGGAATTCCTCTGCCGGGCGTTGAAATAAAGATATCAAACCAGGATAAGGAAGGAATCGGCGAAGTATACGCTAAGGGTCCGAGTGTTATGCTGGGATATTACAATAACGAAAAATTGACCGCCGAGGCTTTTGAGGACGGCTGGTTTAAAACAGGCGACCTGGGTTATTTTGATGAAGACGGCTTTCTTCATATAAGCGGACGAAAGAAGAATATGATACTTGCGAAAAACGGTGAAAATGTTTTTCCTGAAGAAATAGAAGATTTGTTGAACAGAAACCCGTTCGTACTCGAGTCACTTGTTTTCGGAGAAAAAGATGCAAAGCATGACGAGATTATTGCGGCTCAGATTGTTCCCGACGCAGAGGCTTTTATAGAGTATTCGGAAATTAACAACGTTAAGATTACAGGAGATCTTATCAGCGAGACTATTGACAAAGCAGTGAAGGAATTGAATAAGGAACTTCCGCTGTACAAGCAGATTAAGAAGTATTATGTAAGAGATAAGGAATTTGAGAAAACAACTACGCAAAAAATAAAGAGATATCTTGTAAAAACCGGTGAAGCGGAGGAGTAACCCCCGCCGATAATCAAGAATTTATGAGTTGGAACTCTTGCCGTCCCGGCCGTTCTTTTTATTTCTTCGCTTTATATAATAGTATAAGAACAGTGCGGCCAGAACTACTATCGATACCGGGATAAGATGCCGGTTAACTGTTTCTAGCATTATCTCCCATTGATCGCCGAAATAGTAGCCAATGGATATGAACGTGAGAGTCCAGATGATTCCCCCTGTGTAAGCAAAAACCATGAATTCCCAGAGCTGAAGTTCTGAAGTTCCGGCGAGTATTGCCACAACATGCCTTACTCCGGGTATAAAATATCCCAGCAGAAGCGCCCACCTTCCGATCTTCTCGAACCAAATATGGGCCTTCTGAAGTCTGTCTTCAGTTATGTGAATGAAGTGACCGTATTTAATAAGCAAGTGATGACCGAACGTGCTGCCGATAGCGTAACTGATTGAGATACCAGAGATGCTTCCAAGGTATGCAGCAATAAATAAAGGAACAAAATGAAGATCTCCTTTATAAATTAAATACCCGGATAAGGTTAAAAGTGTTTCGTCGGGAATAGGTATGCCGACTATACCCAGCACCAGCAAAGAAAATATGCCGAAGTAGCCGTACTGACTTATCCAGAATAGAAGTGTTTCCATCGTATGATTTACAATTTTTCCGTTGCGCTGATTTATGCGCTTCGCAGAAGTCTGTTAATTTTATTTGAATCGGAGATTTTAATATCTGTTATTTAAACTTAAGAATTTCCTCATAAAATATGATTGTTCTCAGTAGAATTTAAATTTGCAGGCCATAATTAGAATTTAACGGCATATTTTCAGGAGGAAGAAATGTTTAGATAAAATGTTCGGAGTTTTATAAAGGCTTTTATATATTTACGCAGCAAAAAGTAATTTATAATTTAGATTGCGGGGAATTTATGAAACGTTCTGTATTAGCTTTAGTATTAGTTGCTTTATTTACGCTGATGTCATGCGGAAAAAAAGAACAACCCAAAATCGACAAATCCAAACTGCCTGCCGGAACACATGTTGTTACTGTTGTGGAAAGCATGGATGCATCGAACTACACTTACATTAAAGTATCCGAAGACGGAAATGAATACTGGATGGCAGTGCCTCAGATCAAGGTAGAAAAGGGCGAAACACTCTATTATTCAAAAAGCATGGAAATGAAAAATTTCCACAGCGAAACCCTTAACCGTACTTTTGATTCGATCCTGTTCGTATCGGACATTTCGAAAACACCGGCGCAGCAGCCGCAGAACCTGGCGGCAGCCCATCAGCAGTTAAGCAACGAGCAGAAAGCGGATGTTAAAGTTGAACCGCTTCCCGGAGGAAAAACCGTAGCTGAGATTTTTTCTGAGAAAGATAAATTAGCCGGTCAAACGGTAAAGATCCGCGGTAAAGTTACAAAGTATAATCCCGGAATTATGGATCGGAACTGGATCCATAATCAGGACGGCACTAAATCCGGCAGCTGTTTTGATCTGCTTGTAACTAGCACTCAAACTGCAGCGCTCGGAGAAATTATTGTTGTCGAAGGCAAAGTTGCGGTAAACAAAGATTTCGGAGCCGGCTATTCATATCCTGTAATGATTGAAGACGCTAAGATTTTACAGGGTTCGCAGTCCTTATAATAAGTCTCGACTCTGTTGATAGTTATAAGTCTCCCGGATTTCAAATTAAATCCGGGGGATAATAACAGATTTCGCCTATTTATACAGTTTGAATTTGGGTGCCGATTTAATTAATATTTCATCAAATATTTAATAAAACTGATAATTCTAGAAAATTTGGTTTATGATTTATATAAAGCGGGAAGATAGCACTTCAAAATAATTAATTATACCCTTATACGGCATGAAAGATGTTTTTAGGAGCTCAAATCTTAATAAATTAAAACTTTAACCGGATTCATCATGGCAGAATATCTGCAACAAAAGGATGAATTTATAAATTTTCAAAAGAAAATTTAAGTTACGCTCTTGGAATTATTGATTTTTATTCTTAAAATAAAAGAAATATTTTTTCATTTTACGTCGATTTGTTTAATTTAAATATCAGATTAGTTATTGACTTTAAATGAGTTTTTTAGGACGTTACTGCTACATTTTTAGTTCATTAGGTCATTCAAGGTAATTTTTTTACTTCTATATACATGGGTAGTACTATAGGCGATAATTTTACGATCTTCGAACAAACTATTTTCTTTTCGATATCATATCCCAATCAAAAGAAAAAAACTAAGCCTTATAGTACGTATTTGTTTTGTTGGTAACATTTAACCAATCACAACATAGGAGAGAGAGTATGCAATGGAAGATTACCATTAATTTTCTCTTATTGTCCTTTTTAAAGAGTTTATTTTTTCCTGGGGCAGTAAGCGATGTGGATGATGGAACAGAATATCTCCAGCCTAAAGATATCCTTCAATGTACCAGCAGAACCAGATCAGTTAAGATACTTCAATTCGAAATTAATAATCCCCAATATACAGGAATGTTTTATCCCGGTGACAGGAGTGCATTCTATTGTGTCGGGTAACCATTAACCAATCACTAATATAGGAGAGAGAGAATATGAAACGAAAGATTACCGTCCTGTTTTTCTTGTTGTTTCTGCCTACGCTCGTGTTTGCAGGAACAACCGGGAAAATAAAAGGTAAGGTTGTTGAACTCCAGACTGGTGAGCCGTTAATAGGAGCCAACGTGATCGTAGTTGGAACCTCTTTCGGCGCAGCAACAGACGTAAAAGGAGAATATATAATCAGCAACCTGGACGCTGGAGTGTATGAAGTCAAGGCTTCGTACCTCGGTTACAAAACGGTAACCATAAGCAACGTCCGAGTTAATACTGATTTAACAACCGAGTTGGACTTCCAGCTTCCCGCAACCGGCGTTTCGGTTGGTGAGGTTGAAATTGTTGCCAAACGGCCCCTCATCAACAAAAGTAATACGAACGCTATACGTACTACAACTAATGCCGAAATCGATGCTCTTCCTGTAAGAGGCGTTGATAACATCGTAGCTCTTACTCCCGGCGTTATTGTTCAGAACGGTACTATTTATGTTAGAGGTGGCAGGCAAGATGAAGTAGGTTATTACCTCGAAGGATCGAATATTACCAGTGCCTACAGCGGTAACCGCCAGGTAACAATACCGCAGGACGCGTTGGAAGAGATTCAGGTTCAAGCAGGCGGTTATACCGCTGAATTCGGCGGCGCTAACGCCGGTATTATCCGTACCCAGTTAAAATCCGGCGGTCCTACTCTTAAAGCCAGCTTGGAATACATTACCGATAACCTTTCCTTTAAAGGAAGAAACAATAGGTACGACGGTAAGCAGGTGCTCGGTACTTATTCATACGGTTACAACGACCTTATTGGAACGGTTAGCGGTCCTATCTTGGGCCAAAAGATTAAATTCTTCGGTTTGTTTGAAAACCTTTCACAGGCCGATAGAAATCCGCAGCCGTTTGACGGCTTCAACCTCGGCCCTGTAGGCGATCCTTTAACCGGAGATACTCTTAATCTTGTTTATCCGGGCGGACCTCAGCCGGGTAGCTATGATAACCAGTATACCGGTACAGCAACATTTACTTTCGATTTTAACCCTTTAATAGTTCGTGCATTCGGTACATACACATTTAATAGAGCTTATGCTAACGGCGGAATCGGAAATATGTTTGACCTCCAGCGCCAGGGCCGTGTTGATAATTACAACGGCGACTTCGGCATAAAGGTTACTCATATTTTAAGCCCGAATACCTATTACGAAGTAAATGCATCTTATATTTTGAATACTGGTAAGACTTATGATCCTGCGTTAGGCGATAACTACCTTGCGTACGGCGATAGCGCCGCTAACGCAGCTGCCGGTTATCCCTGGGTAAGAAGACCGAGAGAAGTAGCCGCTGACTATTTCGGACCTTATTTAACTCCGCTTCCTTATCAATTGTTTACATTCCAGTTTGCGGCACCTAACGCTCCGCTTTCAGGCTATAACAAATTTGAAAATCAGAACATAAACTTGAATGCATCTTTCTCTACTGTTTTAAGCAAAGAGCATTCATTGAAGTTCGGCGGCGAACTGCAGTTGATGACATTCAGAAACTTCAGTCCGCTTTCCATTAGCATGGCAAACGCTATTGCTGCTAACCCGAACCAAACTGCCAATCAGATTCAAGTTAACAACGGAATTAACAATTACGGCTACGATCTTAACGGTAATGTTTATTCCGGTTCTTCAGATTATACATCCGGACAAATTGCTCCTAAGAAACCTGTATTTGCCGGTGTTTATGTTGAAGACAGAATTGAATATAAAAACCTTATCGTGAATGCCGGTCTGCGTTACGATTATATTAACACAGACAACGATATGATGATTAATCCTGCTAAACCGGAATTATCGGTAGATAACAATACCGGTGCTATCATTGCCTCCGGATGGCAGAAAGTTCCGAGCTACAGCGCATTAAGCCCGAGACTCGGATTTTCTTTCCCGGTTACTGATCAAACCGTGTTTCATGCTCAGTTCGGAAAATTCGTTCAGCAGTCAAGACTTCAGGACGAGTACCTCGGACCTTATCGTTTATCTTACCTGGTAAGAGGCGGTTTCTTCTTCAGTACGCCGGTAGGACAGAACGTAAGACCTATCAGAACTACACAGTATGAAATTGGTTTTACTCAGCAGATCGGTACTTTTGCTTCTTTCGATATTACCGGTTACTACAAAGATATTGCTAACCAGGTTGTATTCGATGTTCAGAATACACTTCCCGGTTCGCCTTTTCAGTCATATACTACTCTTACAAACGGCGACTTCGCAACCACGAAAGGCGTTGAGCTTTCCTTCAACATGAGAAGAGTAGAGAGGTTAATGGTTAACGGTTCGATTTCTTTCCAGGATGCTCAGGGAACCGGTGCAAATCCGTATTCCGATTCAGGTATCTTCGGAAACCCGATCAATCCGCAGTACGTATTTAAACCTCACTTCATCAATCCGCTTCCTTACAACCATGCTTTAAGCG
>JBJKTB010000550.1:0-2808 GCA_046703345.1 Ignavibacteriaceae bacterium | reverse complement strand
GCCCGGTGCTTACAATTTATGTTTATGAAGACGATAAGTTCGACGAGGCTCTTGATCTCTGCGATACTACTTCACCGTACGCGCTAACAGGCGCTATATGGGCGAAGATAAAATCCTTGCCTCCGGTTTCGCCGACGATGCGCGGATAGTAGTGAGCTTTATGTATGTTATCTCCGATAGTCTTCCACATTCCCTGAAATACCGCTGTAGAGCCGGTAAAATGAATCCCGGCAAGGTACGGACTAGCGAGAACCGGATCGCCGACCTCTCCGCCCGATCCGGGTACAAAGTTAATTACGCCTGCCGGCACTCCGGCTTCCTCCCAGAGCTTCATGAGGAAGTAAGCCGAGTAAACCGCGCTTGAGGCAGGTTTCCACAGCGATACGTTTCCGACGATAGCCGGAGCCGTGGGAAGATTTCCAGCGATTGAAGTGAAGTTAAAGGGAGTAACGGCAAAGACAAATCCCTCAAGAGGGCGGTATTCAGACCGGTTCCACATGCCTTTAGGCGAGTAAGGCTGCTCACCCATAAGCTGCGCCATATAGTAAGTATTAAAGCGCCAGAAGTCGATAAGCTCGCAGGCTGAGTCTATCTCGGCCTGATAAGCTGTTTTCGACTGTCCGAGCATGGTAGCCGCATTCAAAGTCGAGCGCCATGTACCGGAGAGAAGCTCCGCAGCTTTCAGGAAAATGGCCGCGCGGTGTTCCCAGGGCATTTCCGCCCAGGTTTTGCGGGCCTCAAGCGCGGCCTCAATAGCCATGTTAACTTCTTTAGCGCCGGCCTTATGATAAACACCGAGCTTCTTCGAATGATCGTGCGGCGCTCTGATCTCGGCGGTCTTTCCTGTTTTTATTTCCTTGCCGCCTATGATAAGCGGTATTTCAATCTCTTTTGAGCCGAGCTCTTTCAGCTTATTCTTCAGCGCTGTCTTTTCCGGCGATCCGGGCGCGTAATTCAGCACGGGCTCATTGATCGGCGCCGGAAGTTTAAAATATGCGTTGGACATAAAAATATTCTCCTATCTGATAAAAATTTCCAAAAAATATTGGTATAAAATTACTAAAAATAGGAATAGAATTCAGTCTTTATATCACTGATTATTTCAGAGAAAAACAATTTATGATGAACTGCTCGATTTGATCAATTTAATCACTCTTTACCCTGTTTAGAAGAAAAAGCAGAAAGAAGTTTTATATTACTTTTGTGTTTGATATATTTATTCAGGGTTCAGCAGTTCTTAAAGCGGGTATTCTCTTCATTAATAAATAGTCAAATTTAAAATGTCGTTGTACTTTAATAAGTACAGAGTCGAATCATCCAGATTAAGGATTTGGGATTATTCGGCCCCGGGTGTATATTTTATTACGTCTAATACACAACGCCATACCAGCTGGTTTGGTACAATTAACAGCGGGCAAATGATGTTAAACCGAATCGGGAATTATGCCAATAAATGCTGGAATGAAATCCCGTGCCATTTTCCAAACGTTATATTGGATGAATATATTATTATGCCGAATCATGTGCATGGATTAATCATTATAACGAAACGTATTTCAAATGATGTTACGGTGGAGACGGGGCATGCCCCGTCTCTACAAAGGGAAAACCGGCACATGATAACATTATCAGACATTGTCGGCGGATTCAAATCTGCAGTTACAAGATGGGTGCATGATAATAATTTTACACAATTCGAATGGCAATCACGTTTTTATGACAGGATAATTCGCAACGAACGCGAATTAAATAATGTAAGGAAATATATTATTGAAAATCCGCTGAAATGGAATCGTAATTCGCACCGGTAGAGACGGGGCATGCCCCGTCTCTACGCAGATACACAATGAATGCGAATTAATTCAAAATAATTTTAAACGTTAAACAGAAAATGCATTACATCGCCGTCATTGACTGTATAATCTTTTCCTTCAACGCGCATAACGCCGGCGGCGCGGCACGCGGCTTCGGAACCGTGTTTAACGTAATCATCATACGAGATAACTTCGGCGCGGATAAAGCCTTTTTCAAAATCGGTGTGTATAACTCCCGCCGCCTGAGGGGCTTTCCAGCCGCGATGAATCGTCCAGGCTTTTACTTCCTTGGGGCCGGCGGTAAAATAACTGATCAATCCGAGCGTATGGAAACCGGTGCGGATTATCTTCTCGAGTCCGCTTTCCTTTACACCGTACGAATCGAGAAACTCGGCTCTTTCTTTTTCTTCGAGTCCTACAAGTTCCTCCTCAACCTTAGCGGATATCTTAACAACGTCCGCGCCTTTCGACTCGCCGTATTTTTTTACGGATTGAACATATTTGTTATCGTCGGCAAGTCCGTTCTCATCAACATTGGCACAGTAGATAATCTGTTTGGAAGTCATTAGTCTAAGTTCGTTAAAAAGTTCTTTCACGGTTTCTTTTTCCTTATCCGGGAATAAGGAAGCGAGGTTCCCCTCGTTCATAAATTTAAGAAGGTTCTCCGCGTCTTCTAATACGGCTTTAATTGTCTTATCGCCTTTAAGGCTTTTCTGAAGCTTTTCAATCTTCTTTTCCAGAGTCTGAACGTCCGCCAGGATTAATTCTGTTTCGATTACTTCAATATCTCTCAACGGATCTACGTTTCCGTCTACGTGCACAACATCGTCGTTGTCGAAGCAGCGGACAACTTCCAGTACGGCTTCAGTTTCCCTGATGTTGGATAGGAACTGGTTGCCGAGACCTTCCCCTTTGCTTGCGCCTTTTACAAGTCCGGCTATATCCACAAAATCAACAGTTGAGTTCACAATTCTAGCGGGATTAACCAGTTCGG
>JBJKTB010000549.1:0-14208 GCA_046703345.1 Ignavibacteriaceae bacterium | reverse complement strand
AAGTAGCAGACGAGGGAATCGGCATACCCGAGAAAGATCTAAACCATCTATATGAACCCTTTTACAGATGTACTAATTCCGGTACAATCCCTGGATCTGGGTTGGGACTTTCAATTGTAAAGCAGTCAGTTAAGCTGCATCGCGGGGATATTTACGTGCATTCAAAATTAGGGCAGGGCACCACGTTTACGGTTAAGCTCTGACCGGCTGAATAATATAGAGAGCATTTTACTTTTGTACCTGTACTAACTCAAAAAATAATAGCGGAAAGATCGATGAACCCGGTTAAAATTCTTATTATTGAAGATGATGCTGAAATAAGAAACAACATCGAGGAAATCTTGAAAGAGAACGGCTACTGTGTTGAAAGCGCAGCAGACGGAGACGAAGGTATAGCCAGAGCCAAAAGTTATCTCCCCGATCTGATAATTTGCGATATAATGATGCCTGGAAAAGACGGTTATGAAGTTCTCGAAAAAATGCAGCTGGAAAAGGAAACCCGGTCAACACCGTTTATTTTTCTTACCGCGAAAACGGAAAGAGAGAATATAAGGAGGGGAATGCAGTTAGGAGCCGACGATTATTTATTTAAGCCGTTTAAAATAGACGAAGTACTTACGGCAGTGGACAGCAGGCTGAAGAGGATAAAAATATTTAAATACGCTTTACCGGAAAAGTTAATTGAGGGATACGGTACGAAGACCGAAGAAAATGATAAATTGTATGTGCAAACTCTCGGCAGCCCACTTATTATTACTGTAAAGAATATGGTATACATAAAAGCCGAGAATCAATACACTCTGGTAGGTATGAACAGTAAAAAAACTATTTTAGTGAGGAGATCGCTAACGGAGTGGATGAAAATTCTTCCGGATAATAAATTTATCCGGATACATCGTTCCGCTGCCGTAAACACTGATTATATTGACAGAATTGAAAAGGGCAAAAACTCAGCATTTCAGATATATCTGAGAGACACTGAAGCATCTTTCCCGGTAAGCAAGCGTTATTCTTCGCAGTTAAGGAGAATGTAAAAGAACCGGACAGATAAAAAGTAATTGCGGGTTTTATTTTCCCGTGTTTTCAGTTTGTACACGCTCGCAACAAAAAACGCCCGCTTACAACATTATCCATGAAATTTCGGAAAAAAATAACGAATATATACATGAGGGAAACGGAGATTAAATGAAATCAATTTTAATAATTGAAGACGAGAATGACGTACGTAAAAACCTCGAAGATTTATTAAGTGCAGAGGGATACGAGATATTAAGCGCAACAAACGGGGTTGAAGGGTATAAACTTGCAGTTACAGCCGAACCTGATTTGATAATAAGCGATATCAGAATGCCGGTGATGGACGGTTTTGATCTGCTGGAGAAGCTTCAGGAGAACGCGGCAACCGAACTTATCCCATTTATTTTCCTAACCGCTAAAACGGAGATAAAGGAAATGAGAAAGGGTATGATTAACGGCGCCGATGACTATATAACGAAACCATATAAAGCAGAAGAAGTTCTTAATGCAATTAAGACCCGCCTTAAGAAAAGCGAAAAGCATCTTGCTAAATTCAGTGAATTTAAGAATATATTAATGAAGCGGGTTCCGCATGAGCTGAGAACTCCTCTAGTGGGGATCCTGGGAATGTCCGGTATAATGATAGAGGATATCGATAGTATGTCTAAACCGGAGCTGAAGGAAATGGCGGAAAAGATTCAAAATTCGGGTAAACGTCTTCACCGGAGAATAGAAAAATTTTTGACATACGCGGAAATACTTGAAGAGAGCCAGAGGAAAAGTATTGGCAAAAACAAGTCTGAGAAAAATTACAAGATAGATGATGATATGCTCAAGAGTGAACTATTATTGAAGGCAAAAGAATTGAGGCGGGGAAAAGATATCCGAATCGAATTTGAGTCTGCCGATATAAAAATTTTCGGCTGGCAGTATGAAATACTGATTGGTGAGCTTATAGAAAATTCGATAAAATACACGAGGCCCGGTGAAATTGTAAACATAAAAGGCTACTCATCGGAGGGATATTATATTACCGAAATTACTGACTCAGGAAAAAGACTGAAGGATATTAATTACGAGGACATAAGTTTCTTCAATCAATTCGGCGGGGAGAATGCAACAGAAGAGGGGCTGGGAATTGGTTTAGCTATCGTAAAAAAAATAGTGGAATCCGCCGACGGATATATGTCGTTTAAAAGCGCGGGTGAAGAGAGAAGCACCGTGGAAGTAGGCATTCCAATAGTAAAAAGCAATTAAATTATTCCGTAGTGTTCCGGCAACAGTGTAAGAGAATTCCGAACGTTAGTGAATTGCATATTCGGCTGCTAAGAAATTGGAAATAATAACATCTCAAATGTCGCAATTTTTCTTTAAAATAATTAGGACTTTCAGTTTCTAAAGGAATAAGAAAATGAACTGGTTTGCTGACCTTAAAATCAAAACGAAACTGCTTGTAAGTTTTTTATTAGTAGCGCTCATAGCAGGTTTGATGGGATATGAAGGAATTTCAAGCTTAAAGTCGGTGGATGAGAGCGATACAATATTATATCAGACCAACGCATATCCACTCGGGACCTTCGGCGATCTGACATCTTATTTTCAAAGAATGAGAGGAAACGGGCTGGAACTCCTCTTGGCTCAAAGCGACGCTGAAAGCCAAACTATAATAAGTACTATTAATAACAGACTTAAGGATATACAGAATTCAACAGATATACTTGATAAAATTAATCTTCCTGAAGAATCTAGAAACGCCTTAAGTAAGGCTGAAATGCAATTAAAAGAATTTGAGGGATTATTTTTAAATTATATTCAAATAATAAAAGAAAACAGAAAGCAGGATGCTCTAGTCTACTGGAACGGTCAGCTAAATTCCTCCAGGCAGAAGGTTCAGGCAGCTTTAGGTAATCTTAACACGGTACTGACAAGAAGGGCAAAAGCAAGGGCGGACAAAAATTCAGCGGAGGCAGCTTCTTCAATCAGCTTCATGACAATATTCATGATTCTGGGAGTTCTGGTCTCAATGGGATTAGGTTACTATATATCTAGGCTGATAAGCAAACCCGTAGCAGAATTACTTTCGGCTACAAATAAATTTGCCGACGGTGATTTAAATGTAACGCTTCATAATGAGAGTAAGGATGAGATAGGTGAACTAACATCATCATTCCGTAAAATGATTGAGAAAATAACTCTTCAGATTCAATATCTTGACAATCTGCCTAATCCGGTTATGATAACAGATAAAGAATTTAATATACAATACATAAATAACACCGGCGCTAATTTAGTCTCAAAAAATCAGAAACAGCTTATCGGTCAAAAGTGCTACGATCAGTATAAAACGGAACACTGCCAAACTGAAAACTGCGCTCTGCAGAAAGCAATGCAATGTGATTGTACAATAACCGCCGAAACAAAGGCAAATCCGTCGGGAAAGTCTATTCCGATTATGTATACAGGATCTCCCATTAAAGACAGGAACGGAAAAATAATAGGCGCAATGGAGGCAATAGCCGATATAAGTGATATAAAAGCAATACAAAATTATTTAACGCGGTCGACACAAAATATGTTGAATGCTATGGAAAAATTTGCGGACGGTGATTTAACTGTAAAAGTACAGCCTGAAAAAGACGACGACGACATAGGCAAATTATTTCTCGGGTTCAACAGGTCTATTAACAATATAAGAAACATAATCGAGAAGGTTAACGAAGCGGTTGAAGCTACGGCAAGCGCCGCAAATCAAATATCATCAAGCAGCGAAGAGATGGCCGCAGGAGCACAGGAACAGAGTTCGCAGGCCCAGGAGGTAGCTTCGGCTATCGAGCAGATGACTAGGACCATACTTGAAACTACACGAAACGCCGGCACTACAGCCGAACAAGCCAAACATGCCGGTGATACGGCTGCGCAGGGAGGGACAGTAGTAAGTCAGACAATAGAAGGAATGAACAAGATAGCTAATGTTGTAACATCCTCAGCCGAAACCGTACAGCAACTCGGTAAAAGCAGCGATCAGATAGGAGAGATAATTCAGGTTATTGACGATATAGCCGATCAGACAAATCTGCTTGCATTGAACGCCGCTATTGAAGCAGCCAGAGCGGGTGAACAGGGACGCGGATTTGCGGTAGTAGCAGACGAGGTAAGAAAACTTGCCGAGAGAACAACAAAGGCTACCAAAGAGATCGCTGACATGATTAAGAAAATTCAGAAAGAAACCGTCGGCGCGGTCAACTCCATGAATCTTGGAGCGGAAGAAGTACAGCACGGAAAAGAATTGGCTGCGAAGGCCGGCACTTCACTGCAGGAAATAATTTCAGGAAGTCAATCTGTAGTAGATAAAGCGCTGCAGGTATCGGCAGCGAGCGAAGAGCAATCCTCAGCGGCGGAACAGATCAGCAAGAACATCGAAGGAATAACCAGTGTTACACAGCAGACGGCCGCCGGAGTTCAGCAGATCGCAAGAGCCGCCGAAGATTTAAACAGGCTAACCGCCAATCTGGAAAGCTTAGTATCATCATTTAAAATAAGGTCGGAAGGAATATCCGATAAAAAAGACTTTGGCATCGGGAAATCGTATGTACGGACAAACGGTTCAATTGAAAGTATTTATTAATTCACTCTGTTGAAATGTATTGTACGGGTTTCAGACACAGTTGATAAAGCAGATAGCTAACAAATTTATTTGAAATAGATTTAAGAAGCGGTTTATATGAGCCTACGAAATGTCGCAACATATTTTGCTTCTCCGGAAAGATCATTCCGCGATGAGATAGATAAGCAGAGTTTATTGTTCAATGCGAGCAATGTATTCAGAAAAATCATAGATTCTGTTCATTCTTATGTATTTGTGCTTAATGAAAATCGTCAGATTGTTTTTGCGAATACATCTAGTTTGGAACTGCTTAATACCGGCTATAAACTAAATATATACGGACTTCGCGTAGGAGAGGCCATAAACTGTATTCACTCATCGGAACTCGAGGCCGGGTGCGGTACATCTGAGTTCTGCAGAAACTGCGGTGCTGTAAAGGCAATTCTTACCAGTTTAAGCGGTGAAGAGGACGTGCAGGAATGCAGAATAACCACGAAAGAAGGCACTGAAGCTTTGGATTTGAGAGTATGGACGAAGCCCTTGGAGATAAATTCGCAAAAATTCAGTGTATTTACTTTTGAAGATATAAGCAATGAGAAGAGAAAACTGGCGTTGGAAAGAATATTCTTTCACGATGTGTTAAATACTTTGAGCGCTTTAACAAGCTTAGCCGGATTATTGGAAGAAGCAACTCCTGAGGAAAAAGAAGAATACAACAAGCAAACAAAATCGTTGCTTAATATATTAGCCGAAGAAATTAAAGCGCACAGAGATCTTTCTCAGGCCGAGCGGAACGATTTGAATATAAACCTGGGCAGCTGCAGCTCGTATTTGATAGTCAATAAATTGACATCTCTTTATACCGGGCGCGCTGAAGGTAAACAGATTAAAATTTCAACTGAACATCCGCCAGAAGGAATAGCATTTGAGAGCGACGAAGTGTTAGTTTCCAGAGTGTTAGGAAATATGATAAAAAACGCCATAGAGGCATGCAGCGCCGGAGATACAATAACGATTTCTTCAAAAAAACTGCCTGAAATGGTGCGGTTCAGAGTAAATAATCCAAGCTACATACCAATCCCGGTACAGCAGCAGATATTTCAAAGGTCATTTTCAACAAAAGGATCCGGAAGAGGATTAGGAACTTACAGTATGAAGTTATTGACTGAGAGGTATCTTAAGGGAAAGATTTATTTTTCATCGGATAAAAATACGGGGACAGATTTTTTCTTAGAACTACCGGCAGTTTACCCCGCGGGAGTATAATCATGTTGCAGGCTTAATTACTATCAAGGCTTTCTCAACCGGAATTTACTTGCATCATTATTTTGTAATTATTTTCAATAATAAATTTTCCGGGCCCGATAATACCCTACCAAAAAATAATTCATTAAAAACAACAGTACAAATCCATTTGAATAGACATGTATCGTTTCTCATATCTTAAGAATCCCCATTAATTTAATGAGATAAATTATCAGATTTTTTTTATCTTATTATAGACATTTAGCAAGTAATTTATATAATTAAACTTCCATAATATTAAATTTACAGGGAAAGAGGGAATCATACCGAATAGAAAATAAGAACGGCCCGCGTATCCGGATTAAAAGTTTTCGAATAAAATAAATAATACTAGTTATTCCAATTTATTAAGGAGGCAGCAATGGATAATAAAACGGTAGACGCTAGATCACTATACAGACTTCCATGGACGATGCCCGACAACGGAATTACCTGGCTGGAGCCGACAGCACAGTGTAATTTAAATTGTTACGGTTGTTATAGAAAGAACATCAAAAATTCTCACAAATCTCTCGAAGAAGTAAAACATGAACTCGACTTTTTCCAATCTGTAAGAAAATCGGATTGTATCTCGATAGCGGGAGGAGATCCGCTGCTTTATCCAAATATTATTGAGCTGGTCGCCGATATCAAGGCGAGAGGGATGAAACCGATTATTAACACCAACGGCATAGCATTGACAAAAGAACTGCTGCACGAACTAAAAAAGGCAGGTGTATTCGGATTTACCTTTCATATAGACAGTAAGCAGGGACGTGGCCGGGAAGCGAAGTGGCTCGGCAAAAATGAGGTTGAACTTAACGAGCTGCGCCTTCACTACGCCGAGATGCTCGCCGAAGAGGGCGGGATAGCATGTTCCTTCAATTCTACTGTTTATCACGATACGCTGCAGTACGTGCCCGAACTTGTTGAATGGGCCCAGAAACATATCGATATAGGTCATACTATGGTATTTATTTTGTTCAGGTACATTACGCCTGATACGCCGTTTAATTTTTACGCAGGCGATAAAAAGATAATTTGGGACGACATCCACTATCATTCTGATCATTCCGAGATAACGGATCTGATGGCTCCGGATGTTGTGAAAAAGATAAGAGAAAGATATCCTGATTTTATGCCCGCCGCTTACTTGAACGGTACTCATAAACCCGATCATTTCAAATGGCTGCTGACCGAGAGGATAGGAACTAAAGACAAGATTCTCGGCTACGCAGGCAGCAAGTTTCTAGAAATGGTTATGACCTTATATCATTATCAGAAGGATAAATATCTTTCTTATGCCTCACCGAAAACCTTGAGCCTGGGAAGAATGACCCTATTAAATACATGGCCGTTTGACAAGGGAATAAAAAAATCGTTAAAGAATTACTTTAAATATCTGGCGGCCAATCCTGCTAGGGCTTTTAAAAAAGTATATATGCAGTCTATCATGATAATTCAGCCGGTAGATCTGCTGCCGAACGGCGATCAAAGCATGTGCGACGGCTGCCCCGATATTACGTATTGGAAAGACAAAGACGGAACAGAGCAGCTCGTATGGTCATGCCGTCTGGAAGAGCCGATGAAATACGGCGATTTCCTGAGAATGGTGCCCAAACAGGAAGAACCTGTTTCAGCTCCGTTGAATACCGAACAGGTTGAAGCGGGCGGCAAATAGCGGCCCTTCAACGGATTTACAGACTGTAAAAATTCCGCGGTTGATATGTACTGAGAGTATTCTTAACGGTATCGGGAAAAAATATTTTGGTAGACGGTTTATGCCTTTGAATAAAGGATTTTTAATTTCGAGTCCGTTATTTAACTCAGTACTTACTGCCGCGGAAGGCTGATTCAAGTGTATAGTGATCAACCGGTCATTCGGTTTTACAGCGGTAACTTTCTTGACTGAAGTATAAAAGGAAAGAACGGCGTTTACTATAAACACAGAACCGGTTTTTGTCTTGAGACGCAGCATTTCCAAGATTCGCTTAATCATCCCGGCTTTCATGATGCGGTGTTGAAACCGGGAGAAGTTTATTCTCAGACTAGTATCTATTAGTTCCCAACAAAATAACTTGTGTCCTAAATTTTAATACCGCAGTTCTTATTCTAATTATTAAGCACTTACACCCTATTCAAATAAATCCTAATTTCCCTAATTAAAAACCGAATAAAAGAAGCTTAAAAGCCTTCAATTAAAAGTGATATCCCGGAATGCCCTTATGCCTCATCAGCCTTACAAAGTAATTGATAACCTTTCAATAGACTGTGTGATTTTCGGATTTGAAAACGGCGGGCTCGAAGTTCTTCTGGTTAAAAGAGCGGTGATTCCGTCGAAAGGAGAATGGGCATTGCCTGGAGGATTTATTCTAAATGATAAAGGAAGTAACGGAGCTGCGTAAAAAATACTTACTGAAACTTCCGGCATTGAAAAAATATATATGGAACAGTTCTCTGTATTCGAAGACGTAAAAAGATATCCCGAAAGGAGAGTTATAACAATCGGATGTTACGCTCTTGTTAGTCCCGATAAGTACGCGCTTCATCCCGGGATGGATACCAGCGGAGTGAAGCGGTTCCATCTTAAAAAGCTGCCCGCGCTTCCTTTTGACCTTAATAAGATTGTACTGAAGTGACTAAAAGAACTAAGAGCAAAGGTAAAGCATCAGCCTGTAGGATTCGAACTGCTGCCGTAAAAAATTTACTCTCCCGAAACTTCAGACTCTTTAAGAATCCATACTCGGCAGTAAGCTGGATAAAAGAAATTTCAGAAAACAATTATTAAAAATGGATCTGCTTATAAAACTTTACGAAAAAGAGAAAGATAACGTTAAAAGGGCTGCTTACCTTTATATGTCCGATATGAAGACTTATAAAAATCTGGTGAAAAAAGGATTTAGTTATACTGAAATAAGATATCCCTTCCGGCAAGTTTAATTTTTTATACCGGGCCGGAAGGGATCTGCGATTAAGTTTCTCAAACAGCGGTTTATGCATTCACCGGATCGATCTTAAAGTTCCGGACTGCAGGTAATAGAGCAGCCGGTATTTCTTCCTATTTCACGCTTAAAATAATTTGATCGGAATTGTGAACAACCGCATTGATGTTTCCGCCGTCGTGAGCGATCTTGTTTACATAAACTTCAGACACGCTGCATACTATCTGCTTAGCGCCTGTTTTATTTATCATAGCTTCAAGATCGGAAGCCGGAATAGTAATCTGTCCGGGATCGTTGTCCAATTTTTTAACAATCGCATCCGGATTCATGAACGGTGCTCCGGGCTGAGGAGGCCTGCCGATTCCGTTATCCTGACCGGAAGGAGGCGGAGGATTATTTCCATTCATACCCGGTCCGGGACGATGACCGTTACCATTCTGCGGTCCTTTGAAAGGAGCAACGCAGACGAGAACGCCGCTGCCGTTCCCTCCGTCGCTCCAGGATATTGTAAGATCACCCGAAGCATTAACCGTTCCGTTGGAAGACGGGGCGGTTATCTGGAGCAATGACTGCGGAGCGGTTAAATCAATATTTATTCCGCTAAAGCCGGATGATCCGGAAACTTGGAAACTATAAGTTTGTCCTGGATTAAATTGAATACCGCCGTCAGAAGGATTCTGTCCGCTCCGGTCGGGGGTATATACTACGCCTCCATCTGGACCAGTATGTTTAACCAATTCGATTTTATTTCCGCCGTAGCTGAAGTAAACTGTACCCAAGTCTATTCCGCCTTTACCGAGCGGAGGACGATCCGGCGTATTTTTATCAAATCCCACTGCAATAGCGGAACCAAGCGTTTTAGGAGTTGAGGAATTAGGCGGATATACCCTGTCCCAGCTTATCGAAAAGACACCCATACTGCTGTCTACATTAACTCCGCCGTCTTTCATTATTTGAAGATTTTCGTCAGCGGTGGAAAAAGCATTATCTATTGAAGCCGAAAGGTTCGAAGACAAATTATCGTTCGGCGAATTGGGATTTGAACAGCCCGCCGTAAACCCGACGAATATTAATAACGATAAGTAGAGATAAATTTTTCTTATAACATACATAGCCGGTCTCCTTATTTTAGTTTTATAAAATTCGATGCGAATCCGCAAGGATAAGCATCCGTTAAGGAGTAATCTTTGAAAGCAGTTTCAACGGGCGCCCGGCTGAAAGCCTTTTTCTTAACTTCCTTAACTCTATCGGATATTTAGTATCCAGTAAAGTTGTGTTATATAGTTCACCGTTTATTCGTCTTTAATTTTTGTTATTTAAAAGCCGGTTAAAGAGTTATTATCTTCTTTCCGGCGGAGGGCCCGGCCTGCGATGATCTCCGGGAGGCATGCCCGGTCTGCCCGGTCCCTCATTCATGATGGAATTAAAAAATAGCCTTTGCTGATCCGCTGAGAGGAATTTTTTTGCCTCAATCATCTTCCCGGTAATATTTTTATCAATCTTGTAGTGAAGTTCGGATATTTCTTTCAGTTTGGAGTCAACCGAGTCATCCGGAACATTTTTTTTCTGCAAATACTCGAATACCCGGTCTTCATCGGCTTTTATCTGATCATGAAACGCAATCGTCTCATCTTTAAATTGATCCAGAAGGTTTTTTAGCTTTTCCTGTTGTGAAGACGAAAGTCTTGCGGGCCGTTCTCCCGGGCCGCTGTTTTCATGCATTTCTCGCGGCGGAGGGATACCCGGAACCGGGAGCGGCTTATGCTGAAGCCTGAAGTAAACATAACTTCCAAGCGCGGCAAGATTTACCAGAATCAGAAATATGAGAGCACCTGCTAAAAATTTAATTTTCATTTCTTTCCTCCTAATTCGGCCGACAGCGCGGATTCAAGCTTATCGGCAACTGACTGCTGCGAGAATGCATTATAGTAAGCCGAGTATACTCCCGACCGCTGTGTACTTTGGATCGAATAATTATTAAACCCGCTTCCCAGAAATATTCCGATTGCGACTGCCGCCGCGGAAGCCAAGGATACGAGAGAAAACTGTTTTACTTTTAATTTTTTCTCCAATAATTTTTCCCGGCGATTTCGGTCAGCAAGAGCTTTTATTCTTGCCGGCAGATATTGATCCGGCTCGAGCTCGAGCGCCGGCGTTAAATCAGTATTAAATATCGAATCGGCCCTTCTGAAATATTCCCTGCATTCGGCGCATTCTTTAAGATGAAGATTAAGAGAGTTGAGCTCTCCGGCGGAAAGCCGTTTTTCTTGATACTTCATAAATAAATATTTAAAGTGTTTTTCTTTCATAACAAACCTGTTTCTGATATGTTAGACACTTGCCGGACTTAAAACTTGCAGAATATCAACTCTGCCGTTAAAAATGTTTCAGCCATGGTTCGATTTTTTTTATAAGCTGTTTTTTCGCTCTGTGAATTCTTGCCTCGACCGCGCTCAAACTCAGGTCCATACTGTCGGCGATCTCTTTGTAGCTCATTCCTTCGATTCTGAAAAGCACAAACGGCACCTTATATTTAGGGTGCAGAGAATCAATTATTGAATTTATTATTTTATCTCTTTCCGAAATTTCGAGGATTTTATCCGGAGGAAGCGAATCATTATCCGGAAAATCAGGCTGAGGCGGTTCTTCCTGATCAGCTAGACCGGGTACTTTTAAATCGAGAATTCTTACCCATCGTTTTCTTTTTTCTTTCTTTAAGTAGTTCAGTATGTGATTTACCGCTATTCTGTATATCCAAGTATATATCGAGGAATTTTCTCTAAAAGAATCCAGCCGTTCATACACTTTGATAAAAATTTCCTGAGTAAGATCCTGCGCCTCATCCTGCGATGATGTCATTCTGAACGCGAGATTGAGTATTCTCTTCCCGTAAGAATTGTAGATTTCTTCAAATCCGGCTGAATTCCGGATATCGAAACGGTTTTCCTCTTTTAAGTCCGTTCCGTTTATTTTGCCGTAGTCCGCCCTACTCATAGTACTTATAGCAGGCACCTTTTATTTAAGGAAAAGAATCAAAAACAAATTATTCATCACTTCAGCAATGAGTTTATTTGATTAGACAATATAAAATTTAGTTTCTTGCAAATAAATCGCAAAAAAAATTTTCTTATTGATAGTTAATAATAGAATGTTTGCGGAATCCGGCCGTTTCATATGATTCAGATTGCGCTTGGCATTTCAATTTACTTTGTATTTATTTAGCTTAGTCGAGTAAATAGCAATGAATAAAAATCCGGAGGAATAATGAAAGCTGTAGGATTGTATAAGTATTTACCCATAGATCATCCCGAGAGTTTAATAGATATTGACGTTCCGAAACCCAAGGCGGAAGGACGCGATCTGCTTGTTAGAATTAAAGCCGTTGCGGTAAACCCGGTCGATACAAAATTAAGGGCGCCAAAAGATAAAACAGAGCAGTCGCCCAAAATATTAGGATGGGACGCGGCGGGTATTGTTGAAGAAACCGGGCCGGATGTATCGCTGTTTAAGAAAGGCGATGAGGTATATTATTCTGGAAGCATCATTCGGCAGGGCTGTAACGCAGAATATCAACTTGTAGACGAACGGATAACGGGACGCAAGCCTTCTAACTTAACATTTGAGGAAGCAGCGGCGCTGCCATTAACTACTATTACTGCGTGGGAATCCATGTTTGAACAGATGTGTATTCCTTGCGGTGATAAGGATGCGACGGCCGAAAGTTCACTACTTATAATAGGAGGCGCCGGCGGGGTCGGTTCTATTGCCGTACAATTAGCCAAACAGCTAAGCGGACTAAAAGTTATAGCGACAGCCTCGAGAAAAGAAACAACTGACTGGTGCCTTAAAATGGGCGCCGATTATGTCATTAACCATCACGGTGATTTAGCAGGGGAACTGAGTAAAATCGGATATAAGGCAGTTGATTATATCTTCTGCCTGAGCACTACCGAGTCATATTTTTCCAAAGCCGCGGAAATTATTAAGCCTTTCGGGAGATTCTGCAGCATTGTGGGACTTAAAGAGGGAAGCACACTTGACATGAATCTTTTAAGGAGCAAGAGCGCTACTTTTTCATGGGAGTTTATGTTTACAAAATCGTCATATCAGACATCGGATATTATTTCGCAGCATAATCTTCTTAATAAAACCGCTGAGCTCGCAGAGGCGGACAGAATAAAGACAACAATGACAGAAAATTTCGGAATTCTTAATGCGGAAAGTCTTCGTAAAGCTCACAGGAAAATCGAATCAGGAAGCGCGATTGGAAAAATCGTTTTAAGCGTCAGCTGAAAATTCATAAAAAAAACATTAGGAGGAAAAAAGGATGTATTATATTTTATTTTATGATTTAGTAGATGATTATCTTGAGAAAAGGACACAATTTCGAGAAAGGCATTTAGCTTACGCGAAAGCATCTCATGAAAGGGGCGAAATGTATCTTGCAGGCGCTCTGGCCGAACCGGCAGATCACGCAGTTTTGGTTTTCCGATGCGACGGTCCGAAGGTTGTTGAGGAGTTCGCAAAGAATGATCCGTACGTGCTTAACGGACTGATAAAAGAGTGGAAAGTAAGGCCGTGGAGTGTAGTTATCGGGGGATAGTATGCAGTCCGCCTGCGGCGAAATAGTCTTTTGCCCCCGGCAAAGCCGGGGGAGCTGCTTGTAGGATAAATTTCCTGGATCCCCTGCTAATAACATTTACGGTCTTGCCGGTCCGCGCAGTACTCTGAACGGCAGAGTAATGAACCATTCAAGCATCTTAAACAGCGCAGAAAAAGTTATTCCTATAAGCCGGAAAGGGAGCAGGAAAAGCCATACAAAGGGATAGACAACAACCGCCAGCAGAGCCAAAGGCCAGCAGAAGAACAACAGCAGAAGCCAAAGTAAAAATGTTGCCATTTTTCATCCTGTTAATTTTTTATTCTCCCTAAAAATAAAGCCGAAGAAATGACATCAAAATGCAATTTGATATACGGGAAAATAAAATGGCAAGCGGAATATTTGTCCCTTATTTCCTATTCAGCTTCACCCAGTCTTCTTTTATAATTGACATAAGGAAGAAATCGATATAATGATTATCGAAAAACATAGCCTGTCTTAATTTCCCTTCTACTATAAAGCCGTTCTTTTCATACACGCGCACGGCTCTTTGATTTTCCGCGCTTACATGAAGCTGTATACGGTTCATATTCAGAGTTGAGAATGCATAGTCCACCATCAGCTTCGTAGCTTCGCCGCCGTATCCTTTTGACCAGTTTTTCTTTTCCGCAACGGCGATATAGAACGTAGCCATTCTGCCGGCCCAGTCGATTCTCACGAAAGAAGTACAGCCTACCGGCGTATCCGGTTCAACCGTACAG
>JBJKTB010000548.1:0-4733 GCA_046703345.1 Ignavibacteriaceae bacterium | reverse complement strand
ACCCTACGGCTACCACCGAAACCAAAACGCCTATTATCAGTCCGATCTGCTGTTTTACAGGAGTAGCGCCTACAAGGAATCCGGTCTTAAGATCCTGCGAGGTAGAGCCTGCGTTTGCAACCGCTATACATACTATGGAACCTACTACAAGCGCAAGCGGCTCGTAAAAATCGCCGGTCCATCCTATTCCTACAAATATAAGAGAGGTAGCCATCAGCGTTGCTATCGTCATTCCCGAAACCGGATTTGAGGATGAGCCGATCAGACCTACGATCCTTGATGATACTGTAACAAAGAAAAATCCGAAGATTACAATCATCACCGCCGAAAGGAAGTTCGTCGGTATGGAAGGTATCAAAGCCATGAAAACTACCAATACAAGACTGCCGCCCAGAACCACAGAAAGCGGAAGATCTCTTGAAGTTCTCTCAACAGTTTCCACTGCGGCGCCCTGCTTGTTCTTCCTGTTCGATTTTATATCGTTGAACGAATCCTTGAACGCGCTTACTATGGTTGGAATTGATTTAATGAGAGTTATCAGTCCCCCGAATGTAACCGCGCCGGCGCCTATATACCTTATGTAATTATCCCATATCTCCGATGCGGACATCGACGATATGAGCTTTGTGCCGGGAGCGAATACGGTTGTCAGCTTGTCGCCCATAAGCGTTATTAAAGGAATTAATACGATCCACGAAAGCACGCCGCCGGCTACCATTATTCCGGCTATCTTCGGACCTATGATATATCCTACGCCGAGTAGCTCGGGCGTAATCTCACCGTTGATAGTTCCGTTCGGTAGTGCGGATTTCCTTCCGAAGACGAACGTGGGCACGTCTTTCCATAAACCCATAATCGACATGAATACTTTGTAAAGAAATGCTATCCCCAGACCGTAATAAACTTTCTTCGCCAGGTTGCCGCCTTTTTCGCCGGCTACAAGCACGTCGGCGCAGGCCGTTCCTTCGGGATAAGGCAGAACACCGTGCTCTTTTACTATAAGAGCTCTTCTTAAAGGAATCATGAAAAGAACTCCGAGTATACCGCCCGCGAGCGCAAGCACGAATATCTGGAAATACTTAAAGTAGGCCATGCCTCCCGGCAGAAATAAAAGAGCCGGGATAGTAAATACAACTCCGGCCGCTACAGATTCGCCTGCCGATCCGATCGTCTGTACTATGTTGTTCTCAAGAATGGTCGCGTTGCCTATCTTCTTGAAGACCGATATTGCCAGTACCGCTATGGGTATCGACGCGCTTACGGTCATTCCGACTTTAAGGCCAAGGTACACTGAAGAAGCGCCGAATATTACGCCGAAGATTGCACCCAGTATTACTGCTTTTAATGTGAACTCTGGAATGAAATCTTTAGCGGAGATATAAGGCTTGAAGTCGGAAGCGGGGGACTTGTTTTCTGCCATATTGGATTACTCCTTTTTAATATAGAGAGAAAAATTGAAGGTAAATATTTAAATAAATTGATAGAAATACAACCTCTATTTATCATTTGTCAGAATATCATTTTGCGCATTCCGATATGACATATAGCAAAATCATATTTTACCGGATCTTCATTGTCGTACTTCTTCAAGTTTTCGGTTATCTCTTCGGCCATCTTCCAGCTTACGTTTTTCAGCGAAGTAAGCTTGAGCGATTTGCATATCCTGGCTACGTGAGTGTCTACCGGTATAACTAGTTTATCGGCGCTGATCCCCTTCCATATTCCGAAATCAAGCTCGTCTTTTCTAACCATCCATCTGAGAAATAGATTCATCCGCTTGCACGCGCTGCCCAGCTCCGGAAGCGGGAACATAAATTTTACCCCCTGGCTTATCTCCCCCCTTCCCAGCTTAACGGCCAGATTTATAAAATGCGAACTGAATCCGGATAGCGAGCTCTTTATATTCGCGTCTGAATAATTAAAATATCTCATGTATAAATTTTGAAGCGAACCGTACTCGCCGTATATACGGCTGAGCATCTTAAAGAAAAGCACTATGTCTTCTCCTGTATAAAATCTGTGCTTCAGCGGAACGAGCTTTGAGTAATCACGTTTTAGATTGAAGTTTTTTATGAAATCGTAAGGCATGTTATCAGCCGCGATAACTATTTTATCCAGCGTATTAATTATCTGACGCACATTTCCGTAAGCGAATACCGATGCTATAAATCCGATTGCCTCAATATCTTTTTCGCCCTCGTAGAGATGAAGGAACTGAAGCGGATCGGGCGATATCTTCGTCCTGTCGAACGCGGTATAGTGATAATCGAGTTTCTGTTTTAAAGTCATTACCGGAATTATTGAAGATTATATTTTAAAGTACGGCTACGCAATATCTAATCATTTTGGTTGAAATTTAATTTTTCAACCAATTTAGTAGAAATTCTTAGTTTCAACTATATAGGTTGAATCATTAAGCCGTTTCCCTGCGGAGTAATTTCAGCTACTTTAATATTATCATTTTTTTTGACGACGAATATCCGTCTGCATCAAGTCTGTAATAGTAAATTCCGCTCGCTAGTCCTCCGCCTGCTGCTGTTCGCGCCGGGTTGAACTCCAAGCTGTGCTTTCCAGCCTGCTGCTGTCCGTTCACAAGTACTGCAACTTCCCTGCCTAGTACATCATAAACCTTTAACGTAACGTAACCGCGCCTCGACAGGCTGTAGCTGATCACTGTAGACGGATTAAAAGGATTGGGATAATTCTGTTCAAGTCTGAAGCCTGAAGGCACCGGCATGGCTTCTTCTGCCGACAGCACTCCCGAAGTATCCGCGAACGGAGCTGTCCATACGCTCAACGCGCCCAAATCCATCCGCATCCAGATCGGATACACTTTTCCGGCGTACGCGGCAATGTTTATGTAATCGCCGAAGAATACCGACTGCGAAGGTATGAATGAAGACTGGCTTATCTTAAAATTGCTGAAGGTGCTTCCCCCGTCGGTCGATCTGGCCCCATATACATCGGTAGCTTCGTTAACAGTATTTCTTCTATCATAAAAAACCACATAAATATATCCGGTCGTCTGGTCTATTGCCAGCCACGGGAAAAACTGCTGCGAGGAGGTATTATCGTTGTTCACCTTCACCGTATTTCCCCAGGTGTTTCCGCCGTCTGTGGATTTAATAAGAAACACGTCGGTGTTGCCTGTTCCGTTTCTCTGATCCGACCAAAGCACGTAAACCGTTCCCCGGTAAGGAGAATGGCTCGTATCGCAGGCCGTCTCCGGAAGCCCGTTGCATCTGTAAATTCCTGACACCATAAAATCCCATCCGCCCGGCTGCTCGGTTACGAATATGTCTTTCCCGAATGTCTGCCCGCCGTCGGTCGACTTGTCGAACATAATTCCCAGCGGACCTGCCCAGCTTATATACACTTCGCCGTTAGGTCCCACGCAAGGCACCGCGCCTTCCACGGTTGAATCGCTGTCAAGGCAGTCGCCCGCTCTGTCGCTTATTCTTACGGGCTGCGACCAGCTCTCTCCCAGATCGGTTGATCGTGAGAACAAAATTCTTGAACTGTCGCCCGGCGCCGTGCTTCCGTACGAATCGAACTGAGTCCATGCTATATACAAATTATCTTTGTACTTCTGACTCGACATGTCTGCCGCGAGCCACTCTTTATCCTGCTGCTTCGGCGGATTGTAGCCTACACCCGCGCTGTCGCTCCATGTCTGCCCGTTGTCAGTGGATTTTTGAACTACAATCCTGTCTAAGAAATATCCGTTCTCAAATATTCCCTGCGACAAATGAGCGAAATATAGATTGCCGAACCTGTCGTATATTAGGCAGGGGTCTCCCCACACGCCGAATGCCGATCTTAATACTTTCTGATTCCAGTTTAAGCCTGAGCTGCTTGAGTTGAAGAAGTATGCTATGTTCGCTCCGGCGGCTATATAATTAGGACTGGAGGTATTAATAGTTATTGAAACTTCCTCCGCGTCCTTGGTTTGAGGGTTATCTACTCGTACATTCTGATACTGCGCGAATACTGTGAATGGATTAAAAGCCGTAATAACGAAAAGAAGGAGTAATGTATTCTTCCTAATTGTATTTAAAAAATTAACATGCATGTTCCCCCTCTTTTACCCGATAAGCCTTATCATCTCCTGAACTGCCTCCTTCAAACCCACGAACAGCGCTCTTGCTATTACAGCGTGCCCTATGCTTACTTCGTCTATATCCGGTATTACTCTGAAGATCTTAATATTATTGTAATCTAGTCCGTGGCCCGCGTTAACTCCCAGCCCGAGTTTTTTAGCGTGCTTCACCGCCGTGCGGATTTTATCAAGCTCGTCGAACTGCTCCTCCTCGGTAACCGCGTTTGCGAAAACCCCTGTATGAATTTCAATCAAGGCGGCGTTAATTTCCGCAGCCGCGTCAATCAGCACCGGCGTCGGCTCTATAAACAGCGAAACAAGAATTTCCGCTTCATGAAGATCTTTTATCGCGTCTCTAAGCTTGTCTATATTGTCCAAAACATTAATTCCGCCTTCGGTTGTAAGCTCCTGTCTTCTCTCCGGAACAATGGTGGAAAGCTCCGGACCGACATCGCAGGCAATTCTTATTATCTCTTCCGTAGCCGCCATCTCCAGATCGAGCTTCGTGGTAATAAGCTCCCGCAGAAGCCTGACGTCTCTCTCATTTATATGTCGTCTGTCCTCGCGGAGATGAACAACAATACCGTCTACCCCCGCCTGCTCGGCAAGCAGCGCCGCAGTTACCGGATCAGGC
>JBJKTB010000547.1:0-4699 GCA_046703345.1 Ignavibacteriaceae bacterium | reverse complement strand
TGTCTGATCGGTAAGTATATCGGGGATGATACCCTTAGCTATTATCTGCGGCAGAATCTCGCCGGCGTTTCCCACAAGTCCGACGGAGAGTGCCTTCTTTTCTTTTTTAGCTTTAAGTACGAGATCGAGAGCCTCGTCGAGGTTTTCGGACATAACGTCGATATAGCCTGTGTCAATTCTCTTTTGGATTCTTTTCTTATCAACCTCAATGCCGAGGAAGGCAGCGCCGTTCATAGTAGCGGCAAGAGGCTGAGCGCCTCCCATTCCGCCGAGTCCGGCGGTTAATAAAAACTTACCGTAGAGATCGCCGTTAAAATATTTTCGTCCGCACTCGGCGAAGGTTTCGTAAGTGCCTTGAAGGATTCCTTGAGTGCCGATATAGATCCAGCTGCCGGCGGTCATCTGGCCGAACATAGTAAGTCCGAGTTTTTCGAGTCTTCTGAACTCATCCCAGTTAGCCCAGTTTGGGACGAGCATAGCGTTTGAGATAATGACGCGCGGAGCGTCGGTATGAGTTTTAAATACGCCTACGGGCTTGCCGGACTGGACGAGAAGCGTCTCGTCGTTCTCGAGGTTTTTAAGCGAGGCGATAATACTTTCGTAGCATTCCCAGTTACGGGCGGCTTTACCGCTTCCGCCGTAGACAATAAGCTCGGAAGGTTTTTCCGCAACTTCGATGTCCAGGTTATTCATAAGCATGCGCATAGCCGCTTCCTGGATCCAGCCTTTACACGATAGTTTTGTACCGTGCGGGGCCCGGATGTTTAGTTTGTCTTGATCGGAGAGCATTGTTTTATCCTTTATTTTTTTAATTGGTTTGAGAGTATTGGAATATTGGAGTAATGGAGTAATGGAGTAATGGAGTATTGGAGTATTGGAGTATTGGAGTATTGTATGCATTGTTTGAATTCATTTTCGATTTTTATATATAATTTTCGATTCATGAATTTGCTGGTCCCAATTACCGTTTTGTCTTTTAGATTGTAATGATTTTATAAGCGCTAAAAGTTTGTTCTCTACTTTGAAATGGAGAATGTCTAAGTTTTCAAAATCATTTGATGAAACCAGCTTAATGGTTTTCAATCCAATTAAACGAGTAAATAATTCGCCGCAAGAGCCAAGTGCTACATTTAGGAAATAAAGATACTCATTTAAAGACCTTCTGCAGTATCCTTCCGAAATATTGGAGGATATTGACTGGGCGGCATCAAGCAGCTGCGAACGTAATTTAAAATCCGGATTTTTAATTTTGTCTAGAACATCGCTAGCCAATTTAAAAAGCTCAATACTATTCTGCCAGACCTCCAATTTCATATATCCGCGGTTCAAATTATGCCGTTTTGTAACCTCCATAATTCTTCCCCTTAAATATTACGCTGTTATTAAAAACCAAATCAATTTGTAATTCAGCGATTGTACATAGGCCCCAATAAAATTTTATGCCTCTTACATTACTCCAATATTCCACTATTCAAACGCTCCAGCCAACTCAGCTGAAGTGCGTATCGAGGATATTGCGGTATTGAGTGAGCATCGATTTATAGAGCCATTTTTTGAAGAACCAGCTCTTCTGTGTTTTCTTATCGAGAAACTTAACGTTCTCCTCGAGCTGGTATTTCAGTTTAGTCCTTTCTTCTTTAGTAAGCTTAACCGATTCGCCGCCGGCGTCGAGCTTGGTTAATAGCGAACTGAAGACTTTAGTCTCGGCGAAGTAGCGGTTATCGCCCTGAATTTGTTTTAGATTCTGGCTGCAGAATGTTTTTAATAATTTAATTTCGTTCTTGTTGAATTCGAAGTTATAGTTTGGGAATAGTTTCTTCATCTTTTCCTGCGTATGATTTGAATGAGAGTAATTGGTCTTTAATTGACTGGAAGCCGGGCTTTATAGTCTTATATATGTAATCCAATCTTTCTTTATAAGGAATGAAAGCGGATTTCATCGCGTTGATAGTTAACTTCTCCACGTCTTCCAGATTAATGTTAAAGTTTTCTATGGCTACCATAAATTCCTTAGTAAGGTCGGTGTTGCTCATCAGCCGGTCGTCGGTATTAATAGTAACCCTGAACTTTTCTTTATACAGGAGTCCGAACGGATGGTTCTCGATTTTGTCTACCGCGCCGGTATGAACATTGCTGAGCAGGCAGATCTCAAGAGGGATTCTTTTATCGAGCACATACTGGGCAAGATTGCCGAAGCCGACGGCATTGCCTTCCTTATCGAGAATAAAATCTTCAATAAGGTGGGTCGCGTGGCCGATGCGGTGAGCGCCGCACCACTGAATAGCCTGCCAGATAGATTCTTTGCCGAAAGCCTCACCTGCATGGATAGTAATATTAAAATTCGCGCGCTGAATAAACTGGAAAGCCTCGATATGTTTTTTAGGCGGATAGCCGCCTTCCTCGCCCGCGAGGTCGAATCCCACAACGCCTTGATTTCTGAAGTTAACAGCCAGCTCGGCTATATCGAGAGTATTTTTCATATTGCGCATGCCGCATAGTATAAGTCCGTACCCTACGCCGAAGTCCTTTTTACCTTTTTCCAGTCCCTCAAGAACTGCGGCAACAACGTCCTCGTGATAGAGTCCTTTTGAAGTATGGAAGACGGGGGCGAAGCGGGTTTCAACATAGCAGACGCCGTCGTTCTTCATATCCTCCATCATTTCGTAGGCTATGCGTTTAAGGCCTTCGCGGGTCTGCATAACGGCGCAGGTATGTTCAAAGCCCTGCAGGTATTCGACGAGGTTTCCCTTATTAGCGCCTCTGTGGAACCAGGCGGCCAATTCGCCGGGGTCCTTGGTTGGGAGCTTATTATACTTAAGGTCCTTCGCCAGTTCGATCACTGTAGAAGGGCGGAGACCGCCGTCGAGGTGGTCGTGCAGAAGCACCTTAGGCACTGAGCGGATGATTTGTTCGGTAGTCAATTTAACCTCTTTTTAACTTGAAAAATATCTTTTTCAGGGGGGAAAAGCAATGAAGGGAGGAAGGCAGGAACGGACTCTAGCCACAAAGGCACGAGGACACAAAGGTGAAGTACTGGAATTTCTTCTTGATGGCTTTGAGTCTTGCGGCGGAAAAGAACTCCGGCCACGAGGGCACGAGGCCACAAAGGTGAAGTATTGGAATATCTTCTTAGTGTCTTGGTGTCTTTGTGGCTAATGAAGTCCTTTCCCTTTGCGGAAATTCCTAACCCCAAAGTTCGCGAAGAAGCGCAAAGAAGATAATACTACGAATTGGTACGTAAAATGCAAGTCGGCGGAACTAATGTAAAAAATAATACGCGGGAATATTTTGCTGATGAATTTAGCCGAATGCTGCGGGCACTATAAATAAAGGGCGCTATGCGTATACACTTTGTACGCAGTCGTAAATTGCATGCATCCATGCAGACATGCGTCCATGCTCTTTATTCATTTATGCGTTTGACATGGCCGCATGGCAAAAAAATAATTTGCATATACGCAAAAAAATATTACAGCCGTGTTTAAAAATATTTTAAATTGTTGAATAATAAATTTGCATCTTTGAAAAAAATAAATTTAATTTAGAAACATATTTGGCATAAGACTTTGATATTAGGAAAGCAGGGGAGGAGACGGCGGAAAAAATAATTTTCCATTTAATTTTTTAGAGATTTTTTTCGATAGTTATTTATGTCTCACATTCCAATTTGGTATTGATGATTTACGGACGCTTCGGGCTAACAAAAGATGAGAGGGCAAGGGTGGAAGTTAGAGGAGTAATTATTACGGACCGCAGAAAAGCAAATCGTTTAATCAGTTTCTATTCGATCTGTTGTGAATATAATAGAATAGGGGGCGGGAGAAACTCGTATTAAAATTCCCATATTATATTTGTGTTAAATCTTTTAGTAAAGAACAGCTAATGTAAATATTAAATTGACTACTATTAAATAAATAAATATATTCAGCTTTAAAATATTAGGGGTATTGTAAAATTTTCAATTATTTAAAAAATAAATATTTATTGACAAAAGAATCAAAAATGTATATTTTTTGACGGTGAAGAAATTTAGGCATATGCCTATCTATGTTTTTTTATGAAATTTGAACTTTTTTATTGAAATTTGTCTTTGTTAATTAATAATAATATTAATCAGGAAAATAAAATTAAATAATCATTATATAAGAAAGGGTACGGGAGGAATATGATGAGTAAATGTTTACCGCCTTAGGGGAGAAAAAACGGAATAACATTAAGAATAGTTTTTGTGTTATTTCAATTCGACAAAGATTTCCTAAACTTAATTCATTTCTAAATATTTTTCGGAGAAAAATATGAATCTTAAAAAACTCTTTGGTCTCGTGCTGTTGGCGTTAACGCTGACGGTATTCTTTGCCGGAGCAAACTTTGCACAGGTATTGACTACTGTTTATGTTAACTCCACTAACGGAGACGATAGTTATACATGTGCTAACCCGACTAACGCCATTGCCGGACAAGGTCCAAAACAGACCATCGAAGGTGGATATTTGGCTGCTAAAGATGGCGCTACTATATATGTAGATGGTGGTACTTATAATATTAACGGGAGCGCTAGAACAGACGCAAACGGTATTACTGGCGGTAATGATGCCGATGGTATTCAATTTACAGCCGCCAAATCTGTTACTATTATATTTCGTACTTTTAATAGCTTTACTACTACTACTTTGCCAGCAGGCGGTATTACCATTAACTC
>JBJKTB010000546.1:0-4896 GCA_046703345.1 Ignavibacteriaceae bacterium | reverse complement strand
ATTCTTCGGTGAAAAATTGAGCAACGTACAATCATTATTAACCATGGCTGCCTTGATACTTCTTTCTCTGCTGTCGCTGCAGTTCAATTCTACCGTACTTCAGACGTCAACCTCAGACATGGAAAATAAGGTATATTTAACCGCATTCTCGCTCGCCGATAATATGATAGAAGAAATAAAGAGTAAAAGTTTCGACCAGACTACAATCAATTTTCCCACTACAAATCCGGCAAGTTTAACTCCGCCCGACAGTCTGGGACCTGATCCGGGCGAAACTTATCCTAATTATAATGATGTCGACGATTATAACGGATTCACAAAAACGATTACTGCGCCTTATTTCGAAACTTATTATATAAGCTGCAGCGTAGAATATGTTGACCAAAACAACCCGGACAATGTGAGTCTGACTCAAACGTTTTACAAAAAAGTAACTATTACCGTATCAAGCCCTTTCCTCAGGCATTCGGTAAGCGCATCATCAATTTTTACACTTAAATAAATGAACACAGTAACCGACATACTTGGAGCTACAATTATCGGGGGCATTGTATTTCTAATAATGCTCAACCTTAACATTTATTCTTCAGAATCAAAATTCAGTTCCGATTCCAATTTAAGACTTCAGCAGAACGCCGAAACGCTGGCCCAGATAATAGACAGCGATTTGCGAAAAGTCGGCTACAATTATTCAGGTTCGGCTATAACCGATGCGGAGCCGTCTAAATTTTCATTCTACGCTGATATAGATTCAAACGGTACGGCAGACGCGGTAACGCGTGCTTTAAGCGTTTCGCTGCAAGTAATGGGGACCACGAATCCGCACGACAAAATTTTATACGTGATTGTAAACGGAGATACTTCAAAAGGACCCTCGCTGGGATTAACAAATTTGAGATTTACTTACATGAACGGTTTAGGAGACACTACATCCGTTCCTTCGCAAATAAAATTTATAAAAGCCGAGATCTGGCTGCAGACTCCGGAAAAGGTAGACACAAATTATGTTCCCACTTACTGGGAAGTGACCGTAAACCCGAGGAACCTTTAATATGGGTAAAGGAATCTTAATAGTAGTAATCGGTATGTCGATGCTATTGTCGATCCTGATGGTAAACTTAAACGCGAATACTAACCACGGTTTGGATTCTACTCTTAGTTATTACGATGAGATGGAATCGAGACTGATTGCCAATTCAGGTATCGAAATTTATCTTGCAAAGCTGCGTGCCGATAAAACTTTGAGCGGATATTTCCCGGACAATAATCTGATGGGAGGGACTTATTCCGTTTCTATCTGGGGGCCGGATACATTACTGCATCTAAAAGCCGTAGCGGTTTATAATAATGTAACTCATATTTCGATGATTACTGCTAAACGAATACCTGTGAAACTGCCAAAGATTAACTCCGCTCTATATGTCTCTTCGAACAATTTAGATTTTCAACTTGCCGGCAACATGACCATTGACGGTACCGACCACAACACCGACGGAAGCGCAGGACCTAGTCCAGCGCTCCCGGGAATCGGAGTTAATTCAAGTGCCGACAGCACTTATGTGGTTAATGATTTAAAACCTAAAATTTCAAACGCTATTTTAGGCGCCGGCGGTTCTCCCAGCGTAACTACAGCCGCTGATTCAACAGACTGGATGGCCGTAACACAGAATTATATTTTTGCGGCAGATTATACACTGCCTACCGGTACATATTCAACCGGAACTGTGCTTGGTACTCCGGCCGATCCTAAAATTACATACGTAAGCGGAAATGTAGATTTTTCGGGTACTTCATCGGGTGCAGGCATCATGGTAGTGAACGGAAACCTTTCGCTGAACGGAAATTTCACGTTTCAAGGTATCCTAATCGTTTTCGGCCAATCACAGATAGTAACGAAGACCGACGGAAACTCTGGCATCTACGGCAGCGCAATCTTCGTCGGTGAGAGTGTTGACTTCCAGGCGACCGGCAACGCATCCTTCTTTTACAGCAGCCAGGCAATTAATAACGCTAAAATGAATTTGAAATCCTCACGTTTTCAGATACTCAGCTGGTGGGAATAATTATCGGTTTTGCAATCAATCAGGAGAATAGAAATGGAACTCAGGAAATTCGACGACTACGCAGGATCGTCGGTAAGAGCTTGGACAGCCCCGGACTCTGGATCCGAAAAATATCTTAACGGTGTAAAAACCGGAATCGTAAATGTATATGAGCGCGAAAAAAAATTTAAAACGCTGATGTCAATCTTCAACTCACTAGTGCTGCTGCTTATAGTTTGGTTTCTTATCAGATAATCTTCACAAAATCCAGCGTTAAAAATCAACCGGCATTACAGATCCAGAATATCATTGCGTATCAGCAGCAGTACCGCCGACTGAGGAACTATAAGAAATTTTTCCTTCTCAAATTCAATTTCGAATGCTTCTTTCCTTAGAAATATTGCCAGGTCCCCTTCTTTGGCTTGTAAAGGGATATATTTTACCGTCTCTTTAGATTCCTTCCACGGCTCTTCATCTACCGGCGAAGCCATAGGATAACCTGGACCGGCTTTTATAACATACCCGCTTTGTATCTTCTCTTTCTCGGAAACACCCGGAGGCAGATACAATCCTGAACTCGTTTTGTTGCTCTCTTCTTCGGGACGTATAAGCAGTCTATCACCTACCACAATAAATTTTTGCAGGTCTTTCAAATTTATTTCCATAATTAAAAATTAATTACAATCTTCAGTTTTACGATTACGATTATGAAGTCATTCAATATTCTTTCATCAAATATAAAAAAGTAGTTGTTTATTTTGAAGACTGTCGAGTACAGCTTCAGCCAAAGTTATAAATTTATTCAGCCTCTCGTCCGCCTGATAAGATAAGGAAGAATTCCGGGAAAAACTCCTAATAAATTGAGCCCGGCAGAAAGAATGTGCGGGTTCATCAATGAAGATTGTATCATTGCCGCCGTCCGCAGCCTGGAATAAAATTTTAGTTTCCACTCCCGGCCGTATATTTCCTCAACTATTCCTTCGCCGATGTTGCCTCGCTTTCGGTCAATCAGAATTCCAGCCGCGGTTTCGGCAGACTGCATTGCCATCGCAATACCGTCGCCTGCCAGCGGAGCTATTATTCCCGCCGCGTCCCCTATCATTAATATCCCGTCTTCGGCAGTGCTTTTTCTTCCGAAAAAAATATTTCCCGCGCCGTAGAGTGGCAGTTTTTTAATTTCGCTTTCGAGCTTTTGATCCAATGATACGCTTAAATTTCCGCTCGACTTTATCAAAGTTACCAACTGCTGTTTTGCGCCGCCCTTATTTATTAAATTATTCTCAAGAAAGCATGCAGTAATCGTTCCTTCGCTTACATAATTAAATCCGCAGTAAATTCCTTTGTCTGCGAATATCTGGATCGTATCTTTCTCGAATTTATCAAAAATCCATTCCGGTAAATGAACTTTAATTCCGCTCATGCGCGAGATTGAATTAACGTGATTTCTGCCGAGTTTTTTATCCAAAATATTTCGCCTGCCGTACGCCGCAATTAAATATTTTACTTTGACTTGTAAATCGAGAGAATCTTCGGCTTTGATTGAAAGCATGTAGCCTTTTCCGCTCTTCGCCACTCCTTTTACTTCCGCCGGCTGGATTACTGCCGCACCTGCTTTACGAGACTCGTCAAGAAGAAACTTATCGAATACAGAACGTTTGATTGCATAGGCCGGAAATTTTAGTCCGGCAAAGGCCGCCTCTTCTTTAGAAGAAAATAATTTCAATTTCTCAATCGGATTTGGTTTCAATGACAAAAACTTTTGGTATAAACTTATTCTCTTCAGGATGCCGGTAACTTCGGAAGAAAGGAATTCTCCGCAGAGAGTTTCCCTCGGAAAGCTTTTTTTCTCGAAAAGCACTACGTCCAATCCGGCCGAAGCCAGCATCAGGCCCGCCGTAGAGCCTGCGGGTCCGCCGCCTATAATTCCGATTTCGAAATCCGTTTTGTTCATCACGCCTTTAATTAAAAACCACAACCAGCCATCTGAAGGCCCATTTCCGTTTTATCACAAAATTCACGCTGCCGGCCGAACGTAAAATTTTCAAAAGATCCTTTTTTAAGAAGCCCCGCCTTACAGAGAGCGGAGCGTCGTTCTTAACCATCGCGGATCGGGAGAAAAGTTTAGTCAAGATCTTTATACCTAAATATGCAGGTACCGACCGGCGCAGATCGTTAATTATTATTCCGTAATTGGTCAGCCGTCTGAATTCTTTTATCATCAGAACGATTTCCTCGTCTCTAAAATGATGCAAGAATAGCGAGATATGAATAACATCAAATTTTTTCTTAAAGGGAAGAGATAGTGCGTCTCCGGTTACTACTTGAGCTGTATCAGAATTATTTTTAAGATATAGACCGGCCCTGCGGTTTTTATCCAGACCGGTTATCTTCAAACCGGTAAAATCTTTTTTGAGTGAGATAAGAATGTCGGCGGCTCCGGCTCCCACATCGAGTACATTCACTTTGTTCAGAACGTGAAACCTTGCAATAATTTTTTTCAACCCCGCACGGGTTACAGCGTTTCCTCCCAGAAAAATATTAATAATCTTTAATTCCTTTAAAGCGGCATCGACCATTTCACCGCCTATTGAAAAATCATCCATTATTTCGGAACTATAGATCCGCTTCATATAAATTACACGCCCCTCATCAGAGCCAGTTCCATAGTTAATCCGGGTCCGAAGGCCACGGCACAGCAGTAGTCGTCTTTTTTAACGGAACCGCCGTCCATAATTTCCTTGAGCACAAAAAGGATCGAAGCCGACGACATGTTGCCGAAATTCTTAAGAACTTTTCTAGACGGTGCCATAATTTCGTCAGACAGTCCAAGACCTGTCAGACGAAATTATGGCAC
>JBJKTB010000545.1:0-7357 GCA_046703345.1 Ignavibacteriaceae bacterium | reverse complement strand
CTGCTGCCGCACATCAGGGCTGGTCAGCCAATATTTTTACAACAGCATCTGATATGTTTCCCAAAAAGGCTGTCGGTTCGGTTGTCGGTATGGGAGGAACAGCCGGTTCAATAGGCGGAATGCTGATTGCAACCGCAGCGGGATTTATAATTCAATTAACAGGGCATTACTTACTTCTTTTTATTATCTGCGGAAGCGTATATTTACTAGCTTTATTGATATTCCATCTTCTTGTTCCGAACATGGAACCTGCTAAACTATAATCAACAAAACACTCAATCTAAAAATATATTTTATGCCCGGCGTCTACATGCGCCGGACTGGATTTTTTAATAAATGCGGGGTCTAAAATGACATTTAAATCAATACAGGAAAAACTAAATATCACTAAACCTGAAAAAGATACTGTATTAATAGATTTTTCGGAAAAGTTGAAAATTAATGTTTACGTTAGCTCAATTAACAGTAAAGCAGACGCAATTTTCTTCATCGGGAGAGTGGATTACGAAAAATCGCTTTACATCGTTTCAGGAAAATCCGACGGCATATCTGATGAGGAGTTTACCGGCGAGAAGATTGCTACCGGCGATGACGGAATTGTAATTAAAAAATGCCCGATGAATCATTTCAACAGGACTGTTCTGCAGAAGCATTTTCCCTTCACAGTTGCTGTACCTGTAGGGCTCGGCAACTCATTCGGATACGGCGACAGACTGGGAGTAGCGAATCCGGGACACGTAATTTCTTTAAGGGGATATAACTTCAAACCAATATTCGCTCAGCAGTCAATTAGGGAACTCACGCGTACAATACGCAGACCAGAGGACGTAATGGACGCAGCGGTTTGGGCTGTATTCCAAGAAGGTTATAAAGACGGTTTCGGAGCAGACGCCGACCATCTTAAAACAACCGGTGATATAGATTTAATGGTAGGCGCGGGATACAAGACTTTTACAATAGATCCCAGCGATTTTATAGTTAACGGAGCCGAGCATCTTGACAGAATCACCTTAATGAAGAGAGTGCTGGATCTATCGTGGAAAGAGTTTAATGAAGATTCAAAAGATTTAATCGCCAGATATGAAAATAAAGAATTTAAGCTGAGTAACGATTTTAGCATTAAACCTTCGATAGAAGAAATCCTTGCTGCCTGTTTAAAGTATAAGAGAGCTCTAATACATATCAAAAACATGCACGACTATCTGAAGAATACCTATCCAGATTACTCAAACGAGATAGAAGTATCGATTGACGAAACCGAGACAGTTACCACCACTTTTGAGCATTTCTTTATAGTAAACGAGTTAAATATTATGAAGGTTGATTTCGTTAGCCTTGCACCCAGGTTTGTCGGAGCTTTCGAAAAAGGAATCGATTATAAGGGCGACATAGAGCTGTTTAAAACTGAGTACTTAAAGCATCTTTCTATATCAGATCATTTCGGTTTTTACAAGTTAAGCTTTCATTCGGGGAGCGATAAATTTACCGTATATAACGCAGTAGCATCGCTTAGGAAAGGGAAAATACACATAAAAACCGCGGGTACAAGTTATCTGGAGGCGCTAAAAGTAGTCGCAATAACCGAGCCTGATCTCTTCCGAGAGATTCTTGATTTTTCGGCAGGACTATATGAGGTTGAAAAGAAAACATACCATGTATCTGCAGATATGAAGAGAATAAAACCCGCGAAAGAATATACAGACAGCGAACTCGAAGGGCTGTTTGCTTCAAACGACGTACGACAGGCTCTACACGTAACATACGGCAGAGTACTAACTGAAAAAGACGCTTCCTCAAACTATACATTCAGGAATAGAATATACGAATGCTTAAACAAAAACGAGGCTCTGCACTATGAAATTCTCGTAAAACATTTCCATAGGCATTTAGATCCATTTGAAAAAAATTCATGGTAAGTTACTAAATTTACGCAAGAAGATTTTAATGATCTGCAATTTAGAATTACGGGAAGTTGGAGTATTTAAATGCTACTTGAAAATCAACATAACACTGCTTCATTTTCCATTGAATTCATGAGAAAATTAAATTTTGCATAATTTCTGTAAGCAATAATATTAAAAATAATTGGAGAATAATCATGGATGTATTATCATTCGATCATCTAAAGGGCAAGGTATGTGTTATAACCGGCGGGGGAGGAGTGATTGGGAACGCAATTGCCGCAGGATTGGCGGCCGTAGGAATAAGACTCGCGGTAATAGATCTGGTAAAAGATTCAGCGGATAAGACTGCTTTAAAATTAAAAGCCGATTACGGTACCGAGGCAATAGGTGTAGAGGCAAATGTTCTCGATAAGGAATCGTTAAATAAAGCGAAAACCGAGATAAACAGTAAGCTCGGAAAGATAGATATACTTATCAACTGTGCAGGCGGAAATTCGCCGCAGGCAACCACTCAGGCCGAATTTATGGAAAAAGACAATATAGGTGAACCGGAGAAGACTTTCTTCGGACTTAATATCGACGGATTCAGAAAAGTTTTCGATCTGAATTTTATAGGTACACTTCTGCCTACAATGGTGTTTACAAAAGAAATGATTGAAAGCGGCGGAGGGGTTGTTCTTAATATCTCATCGATGAACTCTTTCCGTCCACTGACTAAAATTCCCGCTTATTCGGCTGCAAAAGCTTCAGTAAATAATTTTACCGAATGGCTAGCCGTACATCTTGCAAAGGTAAACATTCGTGTTAACGCAATCGCGCCGGGATTCTTCCTCACAAATCAGAATAGATTTTTGCTGATCGACGAAAAAACGGGCAGTCTTACCTCAAGAGGAAATAAGATACTAGCCGCAACACCTATGGGCAAGTTTGGGGAACCTGAAGATCTGCAGGGCGCCGTATTGTATCTGATTTCGGATCTTTCGAAATTTGTTACAGGGGTAGTTATACCTATAGACGGCGGATTCAATGTTTATTCAGGCGTTTAAAATTACATAAGAGGAAGTTAAATGATTTATTACGCCAAAGGATCGGAAATAGGGGAATTAAGTCTTCAAGAAATGAAAGATGGGCTTTACGAAGCTCTGGGCAAGCTCGGTACCAGGAATAAAGTGGTTGCTGTTCCCCCTGATATAACCAGGTTTCATTCGCAGTCTGGTCCGCTTACAGAATTTGCTTACGAATATTACGGCGAAAAATTAACTGACGTTCTACCTTCCATCGGCACTCATTATCCGATGTCTGAAAAAGAAATAGAAAAGATGTACGGAAAAATTCCAAAGAATCTTTTTAGAGTTCATGACTGGAGAACAGGCTTGGCTACATTAGGAATTGTACCAGGTGAGTACGTAAAGGATATTTCCGAAGGCGCGGTTGATTATCCGATACCGATACAGGTAGATAAGCTGCTTACTGAGGGAAATTTTGATTTGATCCTTTCCATCGGGCAGGTTGTGCCTCACGAAGTCATAGGGATGGCAAATCATAACAAGAATATTTTTATTGGAACAGGCGGTTCGGAAGGTATAAATAAGAGTCACTTTCTGGGAGCGGCCTACGGTATGGAACGGATTATGGGTCGGGCTGATACGCCAGTTAAGAGAGTATTAAATTACGGCTCAGATCACTTTGCCGAAGGTCTGTCTATAGTATACGTTCTGACTGTCGTAGGAAAAGACGATTCTGGAAAACTAGCGGTAAAGGGACTCTTTATAGGCGACGATATTGAATGCTTTAACCTGGCGGCTGAGCTTTCTCTAAAAGTGAACTTCGTAATGCTTGAAAAACCGTTGAAGAAAGTTGTTGTTTATCTGGAACCTTCTGAATTTAAAACTACTTGGCTCGGGAATAAATCGGTTTACCGTACAAGAATGGCCATTGACGATGGCGGCGAATTGATTGTAATTGCCCCCGGATTGAAGGAATTCGGAGAAGATCCCGGAAATGATAAAATAATAAGAAAATACGGTTACGTAAATACACCGAAAGTGCTGGAGCTGGTCCGGGAGCACGAAGATCTACAAAACGCTCTGGGAGCAGCCGCGCATCTTATACACGGCTCATCTGAAGGAAGATTTTCAATTACATATTGTCCAGGACATATTACAAAAGAAGAGATTGAAAGCGTAAATTTTCAATACGCGGATATAAATTCGGTCACTAGAAAATATGATCCGGAAAAACTTAAAGACGGATATAATATACTTCCCGGAGGCGAGGAAATCTTTTATATATCTAATCCTGCTTTAGGATTATGGGCTTATAAAGATAGATTTAAGTGAAACAAACAGATTCTGATAAAATAATTTATCTTCTTTCTAAATAAGGAATTAACATGAGCGACATAACTGCTGTTCTAGACCATAAATCAAGAATTAAGAAAATGATTTTTGATCTTATAGTACTAGCTTTAATTTATTATGTGCCGGCAATTGCCCACTTATTTAGTTACCCCGTATATATTTGGGATCCGATGAGGATTGTTGTAGTAATGTCTATAGTTTATACCAATAGGCAGAATGCCGTGCTCCTGGCAATTACACTGCCAATATTTTCTTATCTAGTTTCCGGGCATCCGATATTTTATAAATCTCTTGTAATGGCTGGTGAATTGACTGTGAACGTGCTTTTATTCTTTTACTTAAAAGACAGATTCAAGAATCTTTTCATTTCTCTCTTTATAAGCATAGTTGCGGCAAAAATATTTTATTATGTCTTTAAGACTCTTCTTGTAACAATTGGATTGATAAAACTGGATGTTATTTCTACACCTCTAATAATGCAGTTGACTGTTGCCGTTATATTGAGTGTTTATATTCAAATATTTGCTCATAGCAGACTGAAAGGTACACAATGATAAACATATTATTAAATAAGGGCTGAATATGTCAGTGAATAAAAATGTTTTGATTGCGCAGTCCGGCGGGCCTTCTCCGGTTATTAATAATTCCTTAAGAGGAATTATAGAAACATGCAAAATGTTCCCTGATAAATTTGATAAAATTTACGGGGGATTTCACGGAATCGAAGGAGTGCTTAGGGAAGAACTGCTGGATTTATCGGTCCAGGACGAAGAAGAAATTTCACTTTTAAGAACCACTCCTGCGGCCGGTTCTATTGGCACTTGCCGTTACAAGCTGAAAGCAAACCAGCAAGAAGATTTTAAAAGAGTAATTGAGGTATTTAAAGCTCACAAGATCGGCTACTTCTTTTATATAGGCGGCAATGATTCGATGGATACAGCTAATAAAGTAGCTAATCTAGCGCTTGAACAGGGTTTGGAATTAGTTGGCGTTGGTGTTTCTAAAACCATCGATAACGATGTGGGCGATTCGGAATTCAGGTTAATCGATCATACACCGGGATACGGCAGTGTGGCACGATACTGGTCTCATGTAGTTCAAAATATAAACGAAGAAAACAACGGCTCGTCTCCTGCTGACCCTGTAATTGTGCTGCAGGCAATGGGCAGGAAAATAGGTTACATTCCCGCAGCCGCTAGGCTAGCCGATATAAAACGAGAAATGCCCCTTCAAATTTATCTGCCGGAATCAGGCTTAAATCTCGCTGAACTTACTGATAATGTAAATGACGAACTCAGGCGCAGCGGAAGGGTAATTGTTGTAGTCAGCGAGGGGTTCGATGCAGGCGAATTAGGAGAATTAAAAGATTCTTTCGGCCACACAACATTCAGTTCGAGTATGTTCACGGTGCAGCAAGTTATTGTCAATCATTTAAATAAATCAGGCTTAAGGGCAAGAGGCGCGGCGAGAGGACAAGTTCCGGGTACAGACCAGAGAGACACTATTATTTATGCTTCAACAGTTGATCTAGATGAAGCCTATAAGATAGGGCAGAATGCGGTTGTTATAGCGGTAGAGACTGGGTCGGGTTATATGTCGACGCTGATTCGAAGGCCGGGCGTTATTTACAGTATCGATTATGATAAAGCACCGCTTGAGAAGGTAGCTAATTCCGAGCGCGAATTTCCGAAGGAATGGATATCCCAAAACAGAATCGATGTAACTGATGCATTTATTAATTACGCGCGTCCTTTAATTGGTGAAGATTGGGTGAGCGTACCTGTTATAAACGGTTTGCAGAGATTTGCGCGTTTTAAAAAAATATTTGCAGAAAAAAAGCTGTCCTCGTACGTTCCGCAAGCTTATAAGAAATAATATTCAAAAATATTTTAGGGAAGATATAAAATGAGTGATCCGCAGAAAGAATTACGAGAATTGAAACCAAACCATAAATATTTAATAGCGATAGATTCGGACGGCTGCGCATTCGACAGTATGGAAATAAAGCACAAAGAATGCTTCATCCCAAATATTATCAAGCACTGGAAACTGCAGCCGGTATCAAAATTTACTCGTTCGGCCGCTGAGTTTGTTAATCTTTATTCAAAGTGGCGCGGAATAAACAGGTTCCCGGCTTTAGTGATGGTTTTTGACCTTCTAAAAGACTGGCCCGAAGTTCAAAAGAGGAACGTGAAAATTCCGGAAGCAACTTCAATAAGGAATTGGATACAGAGAGAGACAAAGCTAGGTAATCCGACATTAAAGATGGAAGTTGAAAAGACAAATGACCCGGAACTAAAGCAGGCTTTGATTTGGAGTGAGGCGGTAAATTCTATGATAGCTGATATTGTTGAAGGCGTTCCGCCTTTTCCGTTTGTACGCGAAAGCCTTCAAAAAGTCTCCAATTGGGCTGATATTATAGTCTGTTCCGCTACGCCTTTAGAAGCATTAAAAAGAGAATGGGAAGAGCATAATATTTCTCAGTACACGCGAATTATTGCCGGACAGGAAATGGGAAGCAAAAAAGAACATATTCAGCTGGCTTCCGATGGAAAGTATGAAAAAGATCATGTGCTAATGATAGGAGATGCGCCTGGGGATATGAAAGCTGCGCGGTCAAATAACGCAAAATTCTTTCCCATTAATCCAGGCCATGAAGAAAACTCATGGGAATTATTTTTTAATGAAGCCGCCGATAAATTTGCTCGAGGCGAATATACAGAGGAGTATGAGGGTAAACTAATAGCAGAGTTCGAAAAGCTTCTGCCTGAAACTCCCTGGTGGAAAAAATAATTCTATAGAAAGGAATAAAGAAATGAAAAAACAGAAATTCGGAATCGTCGGTCTCGGAGTAATGGGCCAGAATCTGGCTTTAAATATTGAAAGGAACGGTTATCCGGTAATGGGGTTGGACTCCGACACCGAAAAAGTCAGTAAAGTAAAGGAGAATGTTGCTGGTAAAGATATTATTGCCACAGCTTCTTTAAATGAATTTATTGAGGGCCTGGAATCACCCAAAAAAATATTGATGATGGTTCCTGCGGGCAAACCGGTAGATGCGGTTATTAACGAAATGAAACCTAATCTTTCAAA